>NZ_CAUWHO010000076.1:0-5675 GCF_963558545.1 uncultured Tyzzerella sp.
CGATAACCCTTTTTTAGGGTAGTCGAAAAAAATCTAGTATTTTCAATACTTTTATATAATTTATATACCTAAATACGATAACCCATTTTTTGGGTAGTCCATTTTTTGGGTAGTCCGTAAAACGGGTCATTACTATTAACATTATATTTACTATTAACATTATATTACTATTAATTATTTTTATGTATTTATATATTTATATATTGACAAAGTGAATCACTTGAAATACTATTAATAAAAAGGAGTTGATAAAATGCCAGTAGCAGAGGATAAAATTAGAAGATCAGTAACATTTAAAAAAGAACTTTATAAATCAATACAAGAAATTGCAAAAAAAGAAAAAACAACCATTTCAAAACTAATAAATGAACTTATAGAAAAGGAGTATTCACAAAATGACAAGACTAATTAATGGTATAGACTTTAATAAAATAGAAAATAACGCAATCATACATGAGAAAACATCTCTTCAAAGTTTTGGTTATGGAATAATATCTCAATATGTAACAACTATGAAAGGTTTGTCATTATCAGCAAAAGGTATATATGCATATCTTGTTGCATTTGCTGGTAATGATAAACAAACTTATCCATCTCAATCGAGAATGTGTAGTGATTTAGGAATCAAGAAAGTTGATACTCTAAGAAAATATATAAAAGAACTCCAAGCAGAAGGATTAATAAAAATCTACAGAACAAAAAAGAATAATATACATTATAAAAATGTATATGTTATAGCAGATGATACTAGAACTATAGAAATTTGGAAAGAAGAATATGCAGAAGATAATGGTATTAAAGATGTTGAAGTTAAAGAATCTAAATCTAAGAAGATTGAAAAATTAAAAATAGATGAGAATAATAATATGGTATTTGAAACGATGAGCAATACAAGAAATAAAAAATCCCCAACTGGTGGCACAGCTGAGGATCTAAATAATACAATTTCCAAAAATTTAAGTAATAATAGTATATCAGATTTTAATTTCAATTACAATAATTCAAAGAGTTTTAGCTCAAGTAACCTAGATATATTCGATGAATATGTTACTAATGAAGAACGATGGGTTGCAGTTTCTCAAAGCGAGTCTATGTGGAATACACTTTCTAATCCAAGAAAACAATATTTATTAGATTTTGCATTAGAAAATAAATTATTTATACCTAGTTTCATAAAATAATTCGACATTATTTCTTAGTAGAAAAAAACACTTAAACAAAACACGAGTAAGAGGAAACTATATAATATTCCTCTACTCTATTTTTCTCCAAATAGTAAAGAGTAACCTTTTTTATCTAAAAGTTATTGTCCTGTAAATAGATATTCATTTCATATTCATCATTAAAATTAGTCTCTTTAATTGCATTTATCCAGATACCATGGCTTTCTTCTGATGTATCTTTAGCATCTAAAATATCATAGTAGTTAGAATAAAACCATGTACTATTTGTATTATCAGTGTCATATGTAAATGTTTTTGAACCTAATTGATTATCTCTAAATACTAATTCAAGTTTATTTTTCCCATCAATGATGTTTACTTCTCTTTTTTTATATCCTGTTGGAGTTTCAAATTCTTCAGAATCATTAATAGTTATATTCTCAGAATCTATAGTAGATAAAACATCATTAAAAGAGACTCCTTTTTCTAATTCAAAGTATTTTGTAACAAGATATTCTCTTTTTTTCTTATTATCTTCCACTTTCTCTATTTGTGTATTGTTATTATTTTTATCATCTGATATTTTAGAATCCGAACAAGCTACAAATGATATAGCTAGAACCCCTATTAGAATCATTTTCAGGTATTTGCTTAATTTCATATTTTATCCCTCCTATTAATGTATTTTGAGAATATTATATAATATACTTATTGTAAAAATTTGTAAAAAAATGTCTAATTATAAAAAAATGATGATGAGTAATAATAATATTAGTTATATACCTAAATTATACCGAATATATACCTATACACCGTAAAAACTTAGGTATATATTCGGTATGTAATTCATAAATTCAGGTATTAAAAATATAAATACATACCTATACTTTAAAAAAATTAGGTATATCATACCTAAATTTATGTTGACAACTTAGGTATGACTTAGGTATAATTTAGGTATACTAATAAAGGAGGTACATATTTTGAAAAGATATGTTTTAAGTGCAGATATAGGAAAGTATGAAACAAATATTGTCGGAAGAGATTTAGACGGAAGTCAGGAAGATATTAAAAGAGTTAATTTTAGAACGAAAATGTATGATTTAGAAGAAGGATATATAGATGTTGAAGGTAATAGCTTTAAAGTTGAATTAGACGGAAAAGAATATATAGTAGGAGAACAAGGTCAAGATAAGTCTGATGATACTTCTAAAACAAACTTTTTACATAAATTAGCTTGTTACACAGCTATAACTCAATATTTAGAACCGAATACAAAGGATAATAAAATAAGTATGGTATTAGCGTGTCCTTTAAGCGTACTACGTTCTCAGTCTGCTAAGGATGAATATAAAGCGTTTATAAAAGGTGATAGTGAAATAAATATAACTGTAAATGGAAAGCCTTACAATTTTGAAATAGTTGATATTATGATAAAGGCAGAAGGATCAGGTATTATTTATTTAGAACCAAATTTATTTGAAGGTAACAATGTACTTGTAGTAGATTTAGGTGGATTAAATCTTGGAGGAAGTTTATATAAAAATAAAGTTTGTAAGAATGAAGATAGATTTATAGAAGAATGTGGACATGATAAATTGATTGAATTAGTAAGATATCAATTAATAGATTATAGAAAAGGTAATAATATAACGATAGATGAAGCAGAAAAAACACTTAAAGATAATGGACTTAAAAAAGCAGGACAAATAGATCCAGAGAGTGTTGCTTATCTTTGCAAAGCTAAAGATAATTATTATAAAGAAGTAATGAAACATATAAAAGGACACAAGATTGACATAAACTTATTAGACAAAGTTGTTTTTGTTGGTGGAACTACTCAACATATAAAAGAAATAATAAATAAAGAAATAAGCCACTCATATATACCAATTAATTCACAATGGAGTACATCAGAAGGGCTTTATAAGATAGCAATTAAGAAATATGGAAAGTAGGTTGATGAAATGCCAAGTGTAAAACAAGGTGGAGGTTACACTTTAACTTTTGCTAAAAAGAATCAAGATGTTAAATTGATTTTAGATGAAAAAAAGAAAAATAAAGTTGTTGTAACTGATTATATTTGTGAAGCAATTAGATTTTTTGAACAGAATAAAAATAAAGAATTTAATAATAGTATAGTTTCTAATGCAGATATTGATAAATTAATAGAAGATAAAATAAAAGCATTGATTGGTAATAATATACAAGAAGTCAAGGAAGAAATCTTAGTAGAAGAAAATATAGATACTACTGTAAACCTTGAAGACGATTATGGTATAAATGATTCAGATTTAGAAGAAGATTAAATAAAAAAGAGCACATCCAAAGATGGACATACTCCCTTAACCGCAATAAGAAGTATATCATCTTTGGATGGAGAATTCAAGGAGGATGCTGTGAATAGTGTACAGTTATATTTTGAGGAAGTTTTAGATAATCTATTCGTATCTAAGACTTGCAAGGAATGTGAAAATGACTGTAAGGTACTCTGTTTATCAGAGAATGCAGTTATTTATTGTAATAAATTCAAAAGACTAGATTAATTTTCTAGTCTTTTTCTATTGTAAAAAAGGATTAGATGTTTCTTATATAGAAATAGTTTCTTATAGAAATGAAACTATAAGGGGTGGTGTTACATTGTTAAAGAAACTAAAGAAAAATGATTATAATTGGACTAGAAAATATATTAGAGAATATAATGAAATGATTTCATATTATGAGAAGCAACTAGAAGAAAAGAATAGGATTATCGAGTCTTTAAGTTTGGAAAATGAAAAATTAAAAAAGGGTATAAAATTTCAAGGGAAACATAAACGAATTTCTGATAAAGATATAGATAAAATAAGAAAATTTAAAGAGGATGGTAAAAGTTATAGTTACATATCTAAGGAAACGGGCTGGAGCAAAGCAACTATAAGCAGAGTTATAAATAATAAAAATTATTAAAAAAATAGTATTATTTAACTGAAATATATTGACTCACCGTAACGGTTATGTTATAATATAAATATAGAAAGGGAGGTGAAGAAAGTGGCAAATAGAAGAAAACAAAAGAAAAAAAAGAAGAACACAGAACTTGCGACGGCTCGAATTCTTCTTTTGATAGAAATACTTAGCATAGTAAATACTATACTAGATAAGTTTTTCTAATACTTAGGGGCGAAAGCCCTTAAGTATATAAGTTTTCTTTCATTATACCACAATGTACTATGAACGATACAAATAAATTATTAAAAATATCAATTGCATTAGCAATAGTAAATATAGTTCTACAAATATTTTTATAGGAGATTAAAAATGAGTAAAAAAAGATTAAAAGTAAATTTTAATAAAGGTGGTAATGGTGGAGTTAGTGCAAAACTAACTCTTCCAATAACAATGGTTAGAGAATTAGGAATCGATGAAGAAAATAAGTTCATTGATGTAGTTTGTGAAGATGGCAAAATAATAATTGTTAAATCGGAAACTCAAGAATAGTATAAATATATTATAATAATATGAAAAAAATACATTAAAATATATACTGTGTATTTTTCTGCATTTTGTAGTATAATAAAAACATAGAAATAAAAAAGAGAAATTATAATCTAGTGGAATAGAGTGTGATTTCTATATATACAATATAATATTAGTCAAATTTAACTTTTATGTTGAATTCAACTTGAAAGCCACCCTTATTGCCGTAAGAGTGGTTTTTTATTTTATCATAAACAAAGTTTACAGCCAAACCAATAATAAATGGAATAACTATAACAGTTATGATTATCTTCTTCTTTTGTTCCATATAGTTTACACCTCCTTCCTACTTATCGCAGGAACAAAGGCTATATATGAAACCCCACTCTTAGATTACAATTTCTCTAAAAAACATTATACCATAAAAGGAGTTCAAAAGCAGAGTTATAAATAATAAGAAAAATATATATTAAAAAATAAAAAAGTACTGTTTCATATATTTATAAAACAGTACTATTTTTATTTTTTCAAAAATCTAGAAATTAGATTAAATAATAATTTTAAAAATAAAAAAGCCCTCATGGGCTAGTGTTATGGAACCATAATAACGGCTACCAAAATAGGCAGCTTATATACTTATAGATGATACATTAATATGGGTTTACCCTATAACTAATTTTAATTATATCAAAAAAAAAATAAAAGTAAATACTTTTAAGCACCTTTTTTTATTTTTTTAAATTTAAACTTTGGAAATTCTTCAATAACTTTTATTTTATTTTTGATTATAGGCATATAAATATCTAAATTATATTCATAATGAGAATAAATAACATTAGCTATATAATCTACGGCTTGTATATTATATGCATCATGAGATTTAGAATCTTTATATTCAACAATAATGTCAGAGTTTAGTCCAAGTTCATAATTTATATGTATATTTATATAATCTTCAAATGAATTTAATGATTTAACTTTAATAGTTTTATTATCTAATATTAGATTAATTTTATTTTCTTTAAATTTTTCTTTATGTTGATCTAGTAATAT
>NZ_CAUWHO010000077.1:0-5671 GCF_963558545.1 uncultured Tyzzerella sp.
TCAGACTATTTAACTATTAAACAAAAATATTTTGATAGATATATTGCACAATAAAAAATGAACAGAAAAGGATTAGAAAATGGAAAATATAGAAAATAATTTAAAAAAAGCAAGAGAATATGAAGAAAGAAATAGACATATAATAAATGATGAAAGAAAACCTTTATTACATTTAACCTCTCCTATAGGTTGGATTAATGACCCTAATGGGTTTTCAACTTTTAAAGGGGAGTACCACTTATTTTGTCAATATCACGTTTATGATAAAATATGGGGGCCTATGCATTGGGCACATTTTAAATCGAAAGATATGTTAAAATGGGAACATTTACCTGTTGCTTTAGCACCAGATAAAGAATATGATAGTTTTGGTTGTTTTTCAGGCACAGCAATAGAAGATAATGGCAAACATATATTAATGTATACAGGTGTTATAAAAGATGAAGAAAAAGAAAGACAAACACAATGTATTGCTATTGGTGATGGTTTAAATTATGAAAAAATAGAGCAGAACCCTGTTATAAAAGGTGATATGCTACCAAAAGGAAGTAGTCTTGTAGATTTTAGAGACCCTAAAATTTTTAAAGAAGATAATATATATTATTCTATAGTTGCTAATAGAGCAGATGATGGTAGTGGACAAATAGCTTTATTTTCTTCTGAGGATTTAAAAAAATGGGAATTTAAAAACATTATTTTAAAATGTAATAATGAACTTGGTAGAATGTGGGAATGTCCAGACCTTTTTAAACTAGATGATAAATACTTTTTAGTTTTATCTCCTCAAGAGGTGGAACCGCAAGGATTTGAATACCACGGTGGTAATTGTAATGTTTTTATAGTTGGTAACTATGATAAAGAAAAATTTATATTTAATAAAGAAAAGGTAGAAGCGCTAGACTATGGCTTAGATTTTTATGCACCACAAACTACACTTACAGAAGATGGGCGTCGTGTTTTAGTTGGTTGGGTTCAATCTTGGGAGAATCATATTACTCTTAAAGAACTTAGTTGGTCTGGTATAATGAGTATACCACGAGAGTTAGAGTATAAAAATGATAGATTATATCAAGTACCTATTAGAGAAATAAAAAATTATTATAAAAATAGTATTTCATTAGAAAAATTTATTAATAATGAATCTTTTGAAGATGAAAGATTATTTAGTAGAACATTTGATTTAAATATAAATTTAGATACTGATAATTTAGAAGAGTTTACAATAAATTTTGCTAAAAATGCAAAATATAATTCTAAATTTATATACAAGTGTAAAGAAGAGTTAGCTATTTTTGATAGAAATAATGCCGGTATTAGAAAAGACTGCTTAAATGAAAGAAAAGTAAAATTAGCTTTAGTTAACAATAAATTAAATGTTAGAATAATTGTAGATAAATACACGGTTGAAATATTTTTAAATGATGGATATAAAACAATGACTTCACTTATATACACAGATATAAATGCAAATCAAATTAGCTTTGATGTAAAAGGCAGTACAAACTTATCTATAGAACAAAATATATTTTAATTAAAAAATAGGTATAAATATTATAAATTTATAATAATATTTATACCTATTTTTATTGTATGTAGAATACAACCTGTTCTACAGGTGGTTTCAAAAAGGCTGTGTCTATGAGTAGAAAAAAATAACCTCCTGTTGTAAAATATATATGGGTTTGCCAGCCATATAAAAACAAAGGAGGTATCCAAAATGGATAGTAATAGTTTAGCACATACAAAGTGGAATTGCAAATATCATATAGTGTTTGCACCGAAATATAGGGGACAGGTGATATATGAGAAAATAAAAGAAGACATTAGGTAAGATATTAAGGAAATGGAAATTATGTTAGCAAAAAGGTGTTAAAATAGTAGAAGCAGAAGTGTGCAAAGACCATATACATATGTTAGTAAGTATACCACCGAAATTAAGTGTTTCAAGTTTTATGGGATATTTAAAAGGTAAAAGTAGCCTTATGATATTTGATAGACACGCAAATTTAAAATATAAATATGGAAATAGAAATTTTTGGTGTAAAGGTTATTATGTAGCTACAGTAGGGATAAATCAAAATTTGATAAAAGAATATATAAAAATCGACAAGAATAAGATATAGCAAATTACCAAATAAGTTTAAAAGGATATATAGACCCATTTATGTGTACCCATAATAAATAGGCTAAAAAATAGACACTTTAGTGGCAACCAATAGTACTAGTGTAATTGTGTCAGACCATTTATTTCCTTTTTAGAAGCTTACAATAAGAAAAAGCCCTTATAGGGCTTGAGCAAACCACCCGTTAAACGGGTGGTTTTTAATTAAATAAAATTATTTTATGTCAAAACCTACTTGGCAAGTGTTTTCATTTTCTTGCAAAGTATTTTTGTATAACAAATAATATGCAGCAGCGCTCCAACTAAAGTTTTTAGCGTGAAGCCCTTCTCCAGTTACAGGGTTATAGTTTTCTCTTATAGTTTCAGATGCTAAAAGGCCTTCTGCATTATCCATTAATTTTAGGGCAAGCTCTTTAGCTTCTTTTTTGTAACCATAGTTTTCTAAAGCTTCTACACCAAAGATAGCTTGGTCTAACCAAACAGGGCCTCTCCAATATTTATTTGGGTCAAAACGAGGGTTATCTTTAGATGCAGTTGGAAAAGGCACTTTTAGGTTAAATTTGTTTGGGTCTAAAATATTGTTTACAACTTTTTTAGCATTTTCTTTGCTTGAAACTTTAGCCCACAAAGGAAGATAACCTTCTGTTCCTTTGCCTCTATTTACAAGTAATTTTTTATCTTTTCCATCTTTAGATATTTGTAAATCATAGTAGAAGCCAGTTTTTTCATCAAACATAAATTTTTCTATATAGTCTTTTATCTCTTTAGCCTCTTTTTCATACTTTATGGCATCATCTTTTTTATTTAAAGCCTCTGCTAAGGATTTTAAAAAACCTTTTTCAGCATATAAGAAAGAGTTTAAATCTACAGATTCTTGGTTTATAGAATATCCTACAACCTTTCCTTGTTTGTTTTTATTTTCAAACACCTTAACACCTATGTCAAAGTTACCAATGCCGTCTTTATCAAACCTAACTGCGTTATCCATACCGCTCTCCCAAGCAGCAGCAGTTATAATAGCATCTTCATCAATAATAGGGTTGCCTTTTTCATCTTTTAAAATCTCGTTTTTATCATTTACTTTATAGTGGCTATCGTGCACCATAGCACCAAACTCTGCTATGCCGTTTTGGTCAGTATCTCTGTTTGTATACCACCAGTTATGATAAGCAACAAGCTTAGGATACATCTCTTCAACAAACTTTATATCTCCTGTTTCTTTATATATGTTATAAACAACCCAAGTTGCTAAAGGTGGCTTTGAGTTTCTAGAGTTGTTGCTCTCTTTATTAGCGTATATAACATCAATTATTGTGCCTGCATCTTGTGGTCTTTCTTTATCATTTTTTTGTATCTGATAGCCAAACATTGTTTTTACAGCATCTTTTGCAAGCTCGCTATCAAAGTTTAAAACACCCATAGCGTTTTTCCAAGAGTCCCAAGCCCAAAAGCCGTTAAACCATCTATAAGAAACAGAAGGTGTTATGCCAGATGTTTTAATATCACCAGATGGGCTTCTCCAGTTAGTCATTAGCGTAATCATAGATTTTATAGCAACGTTATCATAGGCTTTGCTTGTAGTTTTTTTATCTTCAAAAGTTTTATCTAAATAGCCTTGCCAAGTTTTATTGTTTTTAGCAAAAGCGTTTTCTTTATCTAAAGATTTTAATTTGTTTAGCTCAGATTTATATTCTTGTTGGTTAAAAACAAAGCTTTCTGTTCTATATGTAGTAAAAGATTCGTTAGGGTTTATTTTTAACTTATTTTTAAGTTTTGTAGTGTATGATAAGTTGTCTTTGCTTATTTCTGTAGAAACATCATCATTAAATAAAATGAAAAAGCTATTATTTATTGTGTTTTGAGATAGGCTTTTGTTTTCTCCGTCAAAAACAACTTTTACCATATTTTTATCTTTTTGTAATTTTGGGTTTATCTCATAGGTTTTTTTATTGTGGATATAGTCTTTAAAAATATCTCCGCTCCAGCTTATATCAAGGTTTAAAGGTTTATCTGTGATATTTTGTATGTTAGTTTTAATTAGAGAAGATCTATCTGTTGCAAAAATTAGTTCTAAAGATAGTTTAAAATCGCTAGTTTCATAAGTTTGAACCAATTTACCAGGATAATAATTTATTTTAGGTTTAGCAAATTGTAGGTCTATTTTTTCACCATCTTTTAATATATTTATTTTGCTAATGCTTTTAGATAGGTTTATCGCTATTGTTTCATACGTATGCTCAAATAAAACTGTTGGGCCTGCAAAACCACCTAAATTTTCTTTGTCACTAGCCATTGGTAGAGAATATCCGTGCCAAGCTCCTTTATCTATAAAAGTTGAAAAATCTGCCACTTGATAATATCCATATGGTTGGTTATTAAGGTTTGATTGTAGGTTAATTACATTAGCAAAATCATAAACATTATGTTTTTCAGATGCAAAAGTACTTTTTAAGTTAATGTTACTTAAAAATAAAGATGTTGATAAGGATAAAAACAAAAATTTTTTTAGATATTTATGTTTCATTTAAACCACCTCTTAATTAAAAATTTTAAATAAATATATGTATAAATTGTACAATAGATAAATAGATATATTTATTTAATTTAGATTATTATATATATTAACATAAGTATAATTATAAATCTATTGATTTTTTATACATATATTTTTTAAAAAATGTGGTAAAAATTATAAAAAATTATTATTAAAAAATATCTAATTTTGTTATATATTTTTTATAGCTAAATATATAACAGAGTTTTATTTTGTTAAAGATTTTTATAAAAGATTTTTAGGTTTATCCATAAGGTGCTTTATAGATATAGGCTTTAACATCTTTTATATTTTATATCTAATATTATAAAAGGTATGTATTTAGGTTTTCTCCCCAACACCCCCCGAATCTACAAAAAGCTAATAAATTTAATTAATGTGTTTATATAAAACTTAAACAAAAATATTGAAATCTAATATTTAATAAAATACAGCTTACACCTAAGGGTTATAATAACATTATTAAATATAAGAATGAAGTTAAGTATATGGTAGATGATGGGAGGGGATAGAAATTGGGGGATGGCAAGGAGGTGTATGTGGTATATTAGTTGTAGAATTCTATTGAAGGGTCTTCCTAAGAACCCCTTGCATTCTCTAAAATGTTAATAGCGGGTATGGATTGCTTGCCGTCCATAAATACTAAAGGATTAAAGTCTTTTACTTGGTTGTTGCTAGGTATTTGTTTTTGTGTTGTTTGTGAAAGTTTTTGTGCATTAATAGATATGTCTGTTGAATCTGCTTTAGTATATTTGTTGATAAATAGGGTAGAAACTAATATAGTTTATAAAAATAATTTTTTGGCTATATTGTTTTTATTTTAAATTTCATATGTTGTTTGCATCGGTTTATTATTAATTTTTATTTATGTTAAAATTTAATATGTAACTGCTTTATTATTATTAATTTATGATTATTAATCTAATATTATATAATATAAAATTTACAAGTTGTTATAAATATATTTATAATATTTTAACAAATTTGTAATGTTA
>NZ_CAUWHO010000078.1:0-5643 GCF_963558545.1 uncultured Tyzzerella sp.
TTTTATAATATAGCATATATTTTATACTTAAATAATAAATATGATGAAAGTTTATTATATGTTAATAAAGGAATTGAATATATTGTTAATAATAAATCTATATTTTATTTAAAGAATTTTTTATTATTAGTAGTGAATTTGAATGATTATATAAATTATGAATTATTTAATATAAGTAAAAATATTAAATATAAAGATATAAATGTAATATTAGAAGCTATTGATGAATTGAGCTTAAAAAATTTTGATGAGAGAGATATTTATATAAGACCATATAATAGTGTGTATTCTATAAATGAAGTAATAAGAAATACAAGAAATTATAGTAACAAAACACAAGAAGAGCTTATGTTATCAAAAGATATGAAGTCATTTATAGCAAATCAATATAATATATCTAACATAGAAAATTGTAAACAAACTCCTAATAAAAAATCATCAAAAAATTTTTTACAAGCATTGGATATTGGAAATGAAGAAGAAACTTACAGATTACCAGTTATTGAAGAAGATTTTATGTTACAAGAACTAGTTTGGAAAATAGATTTTAATATCACTCATAATTATAATGAGGTTATTATATTACTAGATTTATTAAAAAGCAAAATAGATAATAATAACATATACAATAAGCAATATATAGAAAAATGTGAATTATTTATTAAAGATGAAGTAACTCCATTGACATATGAAGAATATAAGAATGAAATTTTTAGAATTTTATCAATTACTATAAAAGATGTAAATAAATTAAAAAATGAAGAATGGAAAAGGTTTTTTACAAAAGAAGAACTTAGATTATTATTAAATATAGGAGGGGCATATCATAAAGGTAGTAATTACAAAGAAGCACTAATATGGTATAAAAAATTAGAAAAATATTTTAAAGAGTTTTATCCTTTATCTGGAACAATTGTTTATAAAACGTTGTTATACAGTTTATCTCAAGTATATGGCTTATCAGAAAAATATGAAGAATCTATTAAAAAAAGTAAAGATTGTTTAATTTTAAGTATAATTAATAATGAAGCATATATTTTTTATAAAGCATTATATAATATAGGATGGTGCTATGGAAAGATTATGTTAGAAAATGATACCTATAAAAAACAATGCCATAAAATACTTAATCAATCTAAATGTTTTGCAAAACTTTATAATGATAAAAGACTAGAAAATAATATAGATGAAAAAATAAAAATATGGCATTTAAGTTAAAATTATTGTTTTTCAGCTTTATCATCACAGAAATTTTCAATAACATTTTTACTAGATTTAAAAGTTGATAAATTTAAGTTAGAAGTTAATAAAGTAAAAGTAAAAATAAGACAAAGTGTAGTTTTTAATTTTTTCATATATTTATACCCCCTAAAAATTATATTAATAATTTTAACTTATAATAATTTAAAATAGTATATTATTTGTGGAAAATATTTTTATTCAATAAATAATATACATAAATGAGTAAAAAATATGTATATTAATTACAAGCTATTATTTAAAATAATAGTTTATAAAATTAATATATTTTACATACTTTAAGGAGGAATAACTATGAAATCATTAAACAACAAAAATTTACAAATTAAAACAGAAAGAGAAGTATGTTTATACGCACATTGCAAATAATGTGAAAATTTTAAAAGACTTAATATTTTATTATTAAGTCTTTTAATTTATAAAATTATTAAATAGAAGGAGCTTACATTTGTGATATTAATAAACGAAATAGAAATAATAGATATCCCAGAAGAAAATAAATTCATAGTAATAAATTTATTAAATGGTAATGCCGATATATTAGATATAGAATATTTAGATATAATAAAAAATAATAAATTAACTACTTTAGTTAATGATGAAATTAAAAACTGTTTAATAGAAAGAAATTATATATTTGAAACTTATGAGGAATATGAAAAATATTTGAAAGAAATAAATGATTATTTACTTAAAGAATTAGTTAAACAACCACCTAATTTTATATACATACCAACATATAAATGCAATTTAAGATGTTACTATTGTTTTGAAGAAACTTATGAAAAAAATGAAGGTGAAGATATAATTAACAATGATATAGACACTTTTTTTAATGCAATAAAAATTATAGCTAAAATTATAGAAGATAAAAACAATATAAATTATGATAATAAAGACATATTGGTAGATATTACTGGTGGAGAGCCTTTATTATTGAAAAATAGGGATACAATAGAAAGAATATTATATAATGTACACCAAAATGGATATAAGATAAATATTATAACTAATGGTACAACAATTGATAAATATATGGATATATTAAAAAAATATAAAATAAATGGTATTCAAGTTACTTTAGATGGTGATAAAGAAACTCATAATAAAATAAGAGTGAGTAAAGATGGGAAACCAACATTTGATAAAATTGTGAGTAATATAAAAAGTTTATCTACTATTGTAAATAGTATTTCTATTAGAATAAATTTAACAAATAAAAATATTAATACATTAGATAATTTAGCAGATGAATTGGAACAAATTATAGGTTTTGATAATGTATATATATATTTATATTTTACAACAAGAAGGTATAAGCGAACAATCTAGTATAATAGATGAAGTAGAATGTATAAAGATATTGAATGAAAAGAAAAAGTGTAATCCAAAATTAAAAAATTTTAATATTAATTTTCACGGAAAACATTTAGTTGATTCAATATTTGAAAATAAACAATTTTATTCTAAAGTTTGTATTTGCAGTGCAATGAGTAATCAATATATATTAGATTTTCAGGGTAATATATACAAATGTTGGTGGGGAATGGGAAATTGTGAAAAAAGGGTAGGCACATATTCTAAAAATAATGTTTTAATAGATGAAAATTTAATTTTAAGTTATAATAATAGAAATGTTTTAAATATGACTAAATGTGCCAATTGCAAATATAGGTATGTTTGTGGAGGTAGTTGTACAGGAGTTATGGACATTAATAATATACTAGATGGAGTAACCAAATGCCCGAACTTTAAAGAGATTTTCAGATATGTAATAAGAGAAAAGTATTTAGAAATGATTAGGAGTTAATTTATGGAACTATCACATTATACTAATATAATAAAAGTAAATAATAGAAATTTTTTATTTAATTCTTTATATGGTACATTAGATGAAATTAACCAAGATTTTTTTAAAAGCATATATGATAAAACGTTAATTAAAAATGAAAAAGATAATATGCTAGAAAGAAAATATTTTGATTATGAAGACCAATTTATTACCTATAAAAATATGGCTAAAAAATATTATGAAGATAATAAAATAGGGTATAGATTTTATATAATGTATTCATTAAAATGTAATTTAAAATGTACATATTGTTTTCAAAATAGAGAAGATTATGATAAACAACTAGATATTTATCAATTAGATAATATTTTAGATTTTATTTTAGAAAAGATAAGTAAAGAACATTTAGACGATAATGAAATAATTTTATATGGAGGTGAGCCATTATTAGAACAAAATTATAACCTTATTGAAAAAACACTTAAATTTGCCAGTGAAAATGATTTAGATATAAGAATTATAACAAATGGAGTAAATATAGAAAAATTTTTAGAATTAATTATTAATTATAAAAATATAATAAAGGATATAATTATAACAGTTGATGGTAATAAAAAAACACATAATAAAACAAGAATATTTTATAATAATCTAGGAACATATGATATAATAGAAAAAAATATTAAGATTTTAAAGGATAAAAAAATAAACTATACAATAAGAGCTAACTTAAATTATGAAATGTTTGAAAATATTTTAAATAATTGTGAACTATCAGATATTATGTTAAACTCAAAAAAGAGTTATTATAGAGTCCATTTTGATGATTATAATAATAACTTACCATTTAAAAATATAATAGAACTATATTTAAAGAATAAAGTTGAGTTTAATGAATTATCTATAAATCAAGTAAAGTCATTTATATCACTTATTGAAACAGAAAATATATATCCTATTTTTAGATATTGTAATAGAGAAAAGATAAATGTTTTTTATCCTAATGGTAAAAGTATATATAATTGTACTGAATTATACACAGAAGATAAAGATATTACAAAAAGTAAATATCATTTCAAATATAATTTAGTATGTAAAGAATGTAAATTATTACCGATATGTGGCGGAGGATGTCCAGCTGAAAATAAAAATGATTTTAAAAAATATACTGAGTGTATGATATATAATGACTTATTAGATATGGTTAAATACTATATTGAATATGTGTATTAAGGAGAAATAAAGGTTAATGTTTAAGAATAAGAATATAATATTATATTTGATATACACCTTACTTTCAAGTATATCATTTATATCACCATATACAAACTTATATTTAAGAGAAAAATTTGGATTTAGTGTATCTAGTATAGGATTAATATTAATAATATATCAAATAACTAAGTTTATTTTTGAAATACCTACTGGAGTTATAGCTGATAAATATGGTAAAAAAATAAGTGTTATTATTGGTAATATTTTGATAATTTTTTCATATATTATTCTGTTATTAAATATGCCGATATTAGTTTATATTAGCTTTTTTCTAAAAGGATTAGGATATACATTTATATCTGGAAGTTTTGAAGCACTTTTTGTTAATTCTTTAGATAATAAATACTTAGTAAAACTAAATTCAATTGAAAGGATATTTTTTTATTTTGGAATAGGTATATCAAGTGCAATAGGTGGATTAATTATAGATATATTAGATTACAATACAATTATTATATTAGATACTTTAATAATTATAGGAATATTTATAATTTCTTTACTTGTTAAAGAAACTAAAGAAGAAATTAATTCTGAGGAGAAATTTCTTAAAAGTTCAATAAGCTTAATACTAAGTAAAAAATTTCTAATATGTTTTTTATTACTGGATTTAGTTACAGCTATTTCATTTATCAACATAGAAGATTTTTATTCTACTGTTTTAAGTAATAATGGTTTAAATATAAAGATGATAGGTGTTATAATAGCATTACAGCTTTTTGTTTCATCTCTTATAGGGTACATTATACATAGTGTTTATAAAAGATTAAATAAGGTTAAGGTATATTTAATTTACTCTATATCACAGGTAATCTTTGCACTATGTATATACCTACAAAATAGTATATTTTTAATGTTTACTTTTTATATATTAAGTTCAATTTGTTTTTCTTTGTTCGCACCTATAAAATATGAAATATTCCAAGCAAATATAAACAATGAAATACGTTCTACTGTGTTATCTATAAAAAGCTTAACAATAGCAATAGGTGGTGTAATATCATATTTTATGGTATTTTTACTTGGTAAATATCTAACAATAGAAAAAATAACAATAATACTTTTAATAATAACACTAATATCTTATATTATAATAAATATAATTTTATTTAAAGATATGAAAGATTTTTATAATGATAGTAATGAATAATGTATTATTATCAATAAATTAGATACAAAAGGAATTATTATATTGATTTATCATTTTATGAAATATACAATAAAGTTATAAGTATTTAAATTTTTTATTTCCTATCTTGACAGCATCATATGTTGTACAATCTGGCGATACCCTTTGGGATTTAGCAAAAAAATTTAAT
>NZ_CAUWHO010000079.1:0-5456 GCF_963558545.1 uncultured Tyzzerella sp.
AAGCCCTTTTATTTCTGCATAGTTAAGCACAACTTCGTCTATATCATCACAACTTCTAAGAGGTGATTTTTCTGTCATTACTTGTGAAATAAACTTTTGTTTGTTTTCTAAAATTTGATATAAATAACTGTCAAATGAACCTTCTGTAATGTAATTAAATATTTCTATTTGTGTATTTTCATTGCCTTGTCTTAAAATTCTTCCGTTTCGTTGGGTTAGTTGGTCTGGACGCCAAGGCACATCAGTATTATGCAAAGCATATAGCTTATCTTGTACATTTGTACCAACTCCCATTTTTTCTGTACTTCCTATAAGTACTCTTATTTCGCCAGTTCTAAGCTTTTCAAATAGTTTTTCCTTTTTCCCATCAGTATTCGCACTATGTATAAATGCAATTTCTTCCTCTAAAACACCATTTTCCATAAGTTCAACTTTAATAGCATCATAAAAATTAAATTCATTTGCCTTTGGTGTTCCACTATCACAAAAAACTAATTGTGTAAGCCTATTTTCTTTTGTATCGTGATAAATTTCTGCAACTTTTCTAGCACAAAGATTAAGTTTTGTATTTGGATTATAGCCTATATATTTATCTAAAATTCGTGGGTCTATTGCCAACAACTTTGCTTCTTGAGTTATCTTTAAAAAGTTATCTTCTTCTGCACTAACTTCTCCACTTCTTATACGTTCTGCTCTAAAAACAAGTTTATCTATAAGTATTTTTTGTTCTTCTGTAAGCTCTGCTTTTATTACCTGTATATTTCCTGTTTTTAGCTCTGGGCGTGGTAAATTTAGCGTTTCTGCTGTTTTAACATCTGCTATATTATTAAACATTTTCATAAGTTCTGGCAAGTTATGAAATTTTGATAATCTCATTTTCTTTTGGTATCCTGTACCTTCAGGCTTTATTTCGTCAGTTTCTTCTACAATTCCAAAAGTAGATACCCAGCTATCAAATTTATTTATATTTCTTTTAGCTAAATCATAGGGTTGTAAAGTATTTTGCAACACATAAAGTTCACTTATTGAGTTTGTTATCGGTGTTCCTGTTAAATATATTACTCCTTTGCCATTATTCAAATCACTTATGTACCTTGCCTTTAAATGTACGTCCATTGCTCTATTGCTAGAAGAAGTATTTATCCCAGCTACTCTTTGCATTTTTGTATAAACATAGTTGTTTTTATATCTGTGGCTTTCATCTATAACAAGTCCATCAACTCCCAGTTGCTCAAAGCTAATAAAATCATCTTTAACTTTTTCATTATATAGTTTTTCATATTTAGTGTTTAGGTTGTTTCTTGTTATTTCAAGTCTTTTTAAATTCCAGTCATTTCTGCCAACTCTTAAATTTGTCATTTCATCAATGCCTTTTGTAATCTCATCTATTTCATCTTCTATTTGTTTAAGCCTTGTTTCTTTTGAAATATTGATTTTTTCAAAACTTGAGTGGGACATAATTACTGCATCAAAATCATTTGTTGCTATTTTAGATATAAATTTTTGCCTATTTTCCTTTTTAAAATCTTCTTTTTCTGCAACTAAAATATTTGCATTTGGATAAAGCCTTAAAAACTCTTTTCCCCATTGTTTTGTTAAATGGTTAGGCACAACAATTAAAGGCTTTTTAAGTATTCCAAGCCTTTTTTGTTCATAAACTGATGCTATTGCACTAAATGTTTTACCAGCCCCAACTTCGTGTGCAATAAGCACATTTGAATTAGAATAAATTGCTCTTGCTATTACATTTTTTTGATAATCTCTAAGTGTTATATCCCTTGACATATTTGGAAGTTCAAGGTTACTTCCGTCATAATTTCTAGTTACATAATTATTAAATTTTTCATTGTAAATGTTAGTTAAATAATCAAGCCTTTTTTCATCTTTATATATAAAATTTGAAAAAGCAACCTTTATTTCTTCTTGTTTTGCCTTTGCAAGAATAGTTTCTTTAACATTTAAAACATATCTTTCTTTAATTTCACCTGTTATTAAATCTCTGTATTCTTCTTTATCGGAAACTTTAACTGCCTTTAAATTTAGTGTATTTTCAAGTATATTTAAGGCATTCATTCTTTTTGTACCATAAGTTTCATCAATTTTTATACCCCTTAAAGCATTTTTATTTTCAATATAGTATTCATTTACATATTCAGAATATTTTATATTTACATACTGTTTTTGAGAATTTGTAAGTTCTAAAATTTCGTCAACAAAATCTTTGTAAATTTCAGTAGGTATCCAAGTTGAGCCTAAAGTAAAGCCTATTTCACTAGATTTTAAAGGTACTGGTTGTACTTCTTCAAGTGCTTTTACATTTCTTTCAAACTGTGGTAAATCTTTTGCTTTTTCTCTTGCAATAGCTAATTTTTCTTTAACATAGCCTGTTAAATATTCATCTGCCGTTACATAACCACGATAAATATTTTGCTCATCATAAAGTGTTGGTTCTTGAAAAATTTTATTGCCTAGTTCTTTTACAATTTCATCTTTAGGCTTTTTATATAACTGTTCCATATATTCAATATCAACTCGCCCTAAATCGTTAAGGCAAACTTTTAAGCTATCTTCTGCATTTTCAATAGTTGGTGTTTTGTTTATTTTTATTGTAGGTTTAAAAAATATATCTGTTTTTTCAAACTTATTTGTGCCTTTTATTTCCTTTTCAATAGATAATAACAAAGGACTTCCTATATCTTTATTAAAAAGTTTTATATTATCTTTTTGGTTTATATATCCATATTTTAGTATGAAATCATCGTATACAAAATTTAAGTTCTCTATACGATTTTTTAATTCAGTATTATAATCTTTAATAGAATAATTTTTATAAACTTCTTCTACTGTTTGAAAATCTATAATTTCTCTTAAAGCTAAGTTTACATTTATTAAGCCTTTTAATCTATCAATATCTTTAGAGCCTATTTCTTGTTTTATTAATTCATTATTTTCTTTATAATAAATTTCATCATCTATAATTCCATAAGCAAAATTTCTAATATTGTTACTTTCTTTGAGATTTTCATTTTTAAAATAATTTATATTATTATCTTCTAAAAACTCATAAGGCTCATAATTACAATGTAAATTTTCTATTGCTTTATTTAAAAGTTCATCAAGGTTAGAGTTTTCAAAAGGCTTACAAGCCGTTAATTTTTCATCGCCATACATACTGGCATCAAATATCATTTCACCCAAAATCATTTTAGGATTTTCTATAAAATAGTTATTTATAGGTATTCCATTTTCATTTTTAGAAACATTTAGCCAACTTGCATTATTTTCAATTTCTAATAATTGTGTTTCTCTTTTTTGCAAAAATATAATATCCGATGTTACACTTGTATTTGCTACTTGCTTAAAAGCCGTATTAGGTAGCCTTATTGCTCCTATAAGTTCTGCTCTTTGATTTATATACCTTCTTACACTAGTGTCCATTTTATCAAGTGTGCCTTTTGTTGTAATAAAAGCAATAATTCCATTAGCTCTTACTTTATCTATCATTTTTGCTATAAAATAATCGTGTATTTTAAAGTTATGTTTATTATATTCATAGTCATTTATTTGCAAGTTGTTAAAAGGTATGTTAGATATAGCAACATCAAAAAACTCATTTGGATACCTTGTTTCTTCAAAACCATTTATTTCAATAGTTGCACTTGGATAAAGTTGCCTTGCTATTCTTCCTGTTAAGCTATCTAGCTCTATTCCAAAAAGGTTAGAATTTTGCATTTTAGTTGGTAAAACAGAATAAAAATTACCTGTTCCCATACTAGGGTCTAATATTCTTCCTTGTTCAAAACCAAAATTTTCAAGAGCTTTATACATAGCTTTTATTATTTTTTGTTCTGTATAAAAAGCAGTTGTTGTAGATTTACTAGCCGATTTAAACTCATCTTCTGTTAAAAGTTCTTTAAATTCTTTGTATTCTTCTTCAAAACCACTTTTATTAGGGGTTAAAACATTGGCAAGCCCACCAAAACCATTGTAACCAGCAAGTATTATTTGTTCTTCTTTTGTTGCTTGCCTGTTTTCTTGCTCTAATTCTTTTAAAAGTTTTATTATTTCAATATTTTTCTTAGCTCTTGTTTTTATACCACCGTCATAAAGGTTATGTTCTTCGCTATAAACATAATTTTCATAAGGCTTAGTTTCTTCAATTTCAAAATTTTCATCTATTTCATTATCATAATACTGACTTTCAAATATTTCTTCTATTTCATCATAATTTTCTATTTTTATCTCATTTTCAAGAATATTATTTTCTTTAGTTTTTTCTTCAACTTGACTTTTTAAAGCATTGTATATAGCTTCTAAACTTTCAACTCTAAATATTGGATAATTACTATTTGCAAGAGTTAAAGATACTTCATTAAAAATTTCATTAACTCTATAAATCAAATATTTATTATTTTCAAAGTCTATTTCTTTACCTACATAAGAATTAATATAATCTATAATATCATTATTAATTTTTTCTTCTAAATCTTCATTTTGTTCAATAGAAGATGATATTTCTTGATTAATATTTTCTTCAATAGAAAAAGAGCCTAAATCTTTATTAGGCTCTTGTGTTTCTTCTATATCATTTATACCACTTTCTCTATTATATCCTTGATTGTCATTTCTTCTGCCATTTGGTGTATCTGTGTTAGGTGGTTCGCTCTCTCTAGTGTCTTGTCTGACGGTGGCATTGGCTGTTTCTCCAACAACTCTTGTATCATTTTCTCCTTGTAATTCTCTGCCATTTCCTGTATCTCTAACATTCTCTTGTTCAGTTCTCCTGTCATCACTAGTGTTGTTATCTCGTGGCGTTTGTTCTCCAATAGATACTCTTTCCACATCATTCCATAAGGCACTTGGCTCGGCTCGACTTCCACTTCCTCCTCTAGTGCGAACATCGGATACCATAGTCCAGTTTCCTCGTCCTCGAAGTATTCTATTTCCCAACCTGTCGGTGTTGTTTCTGTCATCGTTCTGCCCTCTGCTAAGGCTTTCTTCATTGCTTCTTTCAATTTCTCGTCCATTTTGTAGCTCTCCTTTACGTTGTTTTTCTTTTTCAATTAACTTAACTTGTATAAATAATTCTTTTAATACATCTCTTGAAATATCTGTTACTAAACTTCCCATTTTTGAAAATATTTTTATATCTTTTATACTATCAATATTTAAGTCTTTTGGCAAGTCTATTTCATAATTACATTTTTTAAGTAACATATATTCTACTAAATACATAGCTACATCTGTTGCCTTTAACATTTCATCATTTGTTATATCAATATTTTCAAAATAACTTTCATATTTATCACTTATTTTAGTAGCTATATTTTCATATAGGTAAGCCTTTAAATTTTCATAATTTTTACCTAAACTTTTATTTAGATTTTTTAGTAAAAGTCCTTTATCTTCTTCTTTTATTTCCCATTTATAATTAATTACTCTTTTATAGCTTGAAT
>NZ_CAUWHO010000080.1:0-5439 GCF_963558545.1 uncultured Tyzzerella sp.
TTTATATATTGTGCATATAATTATTTTAGTATAGCTTTCAGAAACGTCTTATTATTCTAATTAGCCCTATTGCTAAATAAGGCTAATTAGAAATATAAAAAATTACTTCATTTCTATAACGTGATATTCATCTCTAAATGTATGGTATGGTGAATCTGTTCTATAAACTGTATCTATTTTTAAATTATCGCTAAATATATTAAGATTTTTTCTTTGATAAACTGGCATAATAACTGCACTTTCCATAATTAAATCAAGCTCTTTAGCAACTAATTCTTTTCTTTTTTCTAAATCTAAAGTAGTAGCTACTTGTTCTAATAATTTATCTACCTCTGGGTCTTTTAAATTATATCTATTAGAACCAGCACCATCTGCTGAAGAGCTATGGAATATTTGTGTTAAATCTGCATGATTGGAATTACCCCAAGCAAGAACAAACATATCTAAATCTCCACTGTCCATTCTATCTGAAAGTACATTAAACTGTAAGTCGGATACAATAAGCTCAGCACCAATTTCTTCCATATCATTTTTCATTTGTGAAAAAATACCTGCTGTTGGATGAGATTTTAAATCACCTACACCAACTTCTACTTTAAGTTGGTTACCATTTGCATCTACAAGTTTACCATTTGCATCTTTTTTATATCCTGCTGCAGTAAAGTATTCTAATGCTTTAGCTTTGTCATATGTATAGTATGGTTTTGCATCTTGAGGGTACTCTGCTAAAGTACTAGTCATAGGTCTTTCTAAAACATCTGCTAAATCACCAAAATATGATTTTACAGATGGTTCTCTATTCATAAGGTGCATTAAACCTTTTCTTACATTTATATCTGTTATACGATTAGCATTAATACCAATATAACCATATCCATTATTTTCTGTTAAGTTATATTCTATACCTTCTGCCTCGAGCCTTGCCATAATTTCTTTGTCTGCTGCTGGGTCTGTAATATCTACATCTCCATTAGCTACAACATCAACTTTATTGGCCTCTGCAACAACTTGGAATTTTAAATTAGGAGTTTTTGGTGCTCCTTTAAAATAATTAGGGTTAGCTTCTAATGAAACTATATTATTTTCATAGCTTTTAAATATATAAGGGCCACTTCCCATAGGTAATGCATTTCTGGATTTTGGTACAGTCATATCACCTTTTTTATATTCTGTGCCATCATCACCTACACCATAATAATGTTTAGGTAAAATAGGTTGCCCTGCAAGCTGTTTATCTCCAATAATGTTTACACCGTCTACAAGTACAGTACAAGTTAAGTCATCAACTTTTTTAATACCTGATATTTCTGTAACAGTATCTCCACCTTCTCTATATTCTTTAAGTCCCACTATATTTAATGTGCTAAGTGTACTAATACCATCATAAGCTGGGTCTAATTGTACATATATTCCAAAAAGATAATCATCTATTGTAACTGGTTTTCCATCTGAGAAAGTAAGCCCTTCTTGTAATTTTATTGTATATTCAACCTGTTTAACATTTCCTGCGTCATCTTTAATTTCTTTAGTAGTTATGCTACCTGCATCATCTTTAAGATTATTATCATCATCTAAAACACAAACAGATGAGAAAACAGGGCCAAATACATAACTATCAAAAGCTGTTTTATAGAAAAATGGATTAAAAATACCATTAAGCTCATTTAACCCTACAACCATTGTATCAAATTCAGATTTTGTATCTGCCTCACCTTGTTCAGTAGAAACATTTGTATCCTCTGTATTGCTAGTAGAACCACAAGCTGCTAATGAAAGAGCCATTGTTCCTATAAGTGCCATTGCTAAAAGTTTTTTAAATTTCATTTGCAATTCCTCCTCGCCTGTTATAATTATTAAAATATATGTACATTTTAATTTTTAATAACATAACTTATTTTGTTTTTAAGATTATATAAGCAAAATAAAAAAATGTCAATTAAAATTATAATTATTCATTAATTTTAAAATTGACACTTTTGCTATTTTAATATATAATTATACCATTTTATTATAATACTTTACTTATATATCATAATTTTTTTATAAATAACTATTTTCTTTGTATACTAAATTTAATTTATTATCTAACTTTTTATAAAAAATATATAAAATTTATATTCTTGCAATTCATACATAAAAAAATTGCTTTTAATAAAACAATATATTTTACATAAGATATAACCTACATTATTTTATATAGGTTATATCCTATATAGAACTAGTTTTATATAAAACCAACTTTTTATTTATTTTCAGAAAATTCAAAAAAATGATTTATTCGTATTTTTATATTTCTTTTTATTATTAAGGTAGCTCTATAATAGACTTTTTTCTTGATTTTCTATATAAAACTATCTTTTTACCTATAATCTGTACAACATCTGATTTTGTTCTTTCGCTAATAGCAGATGCTATATATTTTATATCTTCAGTACAATTATTTAGCACATTACATTTTATAAGTTCTCTTGCTTCTAGTGCTTCATCTATAGATAATATAATCTCTGGGCTTACTCCACCTTTTCCTATTTGAAAAATTGGTTCTATTTTATTAGATAATCCTCTTAAATATGCTCTTTGTTTACTATTTAACATAAATTATTCCTTTCTATTAATATTATTTATAATAGTCAAATTCTAAATCATATATCCTAACTGTATCGCCCTCTTGTATACCTTTTTCCTCTAATGCCTCTATAATTCCCTTATCTCTAAGATATTTTTGGAAAAATGCAAAACCTTTTTCAGTATCAATATTAGTATATCCCATCATTTTCTCTACACCAATGCCCTCTACTGCATAATATCCATTACCTATATTGACTATTGTAAATGGCTCATTATCTACTTTAGCTTCTACATAAGGTGTAAAATCTTCCTCAAATACAATATCCTCTGGGTAATCCTTTAATATATCTGCAACTGCTAGCAAAAGTTCATCTAAACCATTATTAGTTGCTGCCGATATAGGAAATACTTTTATCCCTTTAGGCTCATATACAGATTTTATTTTTTTATAGTTTTCTTGTGCCTCTGGTATATCCATCTTATTGCAAGCTATTACCATAGGCCTATCCAAAAGATTTTCATTATATTTATTAAGCTCATCATTTATCTTCTCTATATTTTCAAGTGGACATACACCTTCCAATCCTGCTGCATCTACTACGTGTATAAATACTTTTGTTCTTTCTACGTGTCTTAAAAATTCGTGTCCAAGACCTATCCCCTCACTAGCACCTTCTATAAGTCCCGGTATATCTGCCATTACAAAATCATCACCCCATTTACTTCTTACCACACCTAAGTTGGGAGATAATGTAGTAAAATGATAGTTAGCTATTTTAGGGTTTGCATTAGTAACCATTGATAAAAGAGTAGATTTTCCAACATTAGGAAACCCTATAAGTCCCACATCTGCTATAAGTTTAAGCTCTAATATAACATCATATTCTTTTGCAATTCTTCCTTTTTCTGAATATCTAGGTGCTTGTCTTGTAGGTGTTGCAAAGTGCTGGTTACCTTTTCCACCTTTACCACCATTTATAAGTATTTTTTCTTCAAAAGGTTTAACCATATCTGCCATTATTTTTCCTGTTTCGGCCTCTCTAATTATTGTACCTACTGGAACTTTTATAATAACATCTTTTCCATTAGCACCTGTACAATTTCTTTTTCCTCCGTCTACACCGTTTTCAGCTTTAAAAAGTTTTTTATATCTAAAATCCATTAAAGTATTTATTCCTTCATCTGCTATAAATACTACATTGCCTCCTTTACCACCATCTCCACCATCTGGTCCACCATTTGTTACATATTTAGCTCTATAAAAAGACACACATCCATTGCCACCATTACCCGCTTTTATATGAATTTTTACTCTATCTACAAACATATTTATCCTCCGTACACAAAATATAACCTGTTAATACCTAATAAATTATAGCACATAAATACTTAAAATTCAATTATTTTATAGTCTATAGTAGTTTAACTATTTTAAAAAAATTTACAATTTTTGTCTAAAATTAGTATTGAAAAATTTTTAAAAAAGTTGCATAATATTATAATAAAGGAGGTGTAAAAAATGAAAATATTAAATCAAAATCAAAAAGTAAATTCTTATCTTTCTAATTTACACAATATTGATAAGAATGAGAAAAAAAATAATGAGCGTTTATCTTCTGGAAAAAAAATAAATAAAGCTGTAGATGATGCTGCTGGTCTTGCTATTGCTGATAAAATGACGGCTCTTATTAATGGTATTGGCAAAGGTGTAAATAATACTTATGATATGCAAAATGCCTTAAAAACTGCTGAAGGTTCTTTAGGTAATGTTCAAGATAGTTTACAAAGAGTTAGAGAACTTAGTATACAAGCATCTAATGGAATATTAACTGACAGTGATAAATCACTTATTCAAGAAGAAATAAACCAAACTTTAGCAGGTATTAATAATATCTCTAATAATACCCAATTTAATGGCCAAAATCTTTTAGACGGTACTTTTACTGATAAACATGTAGCTATGAATCCAGATGGTTCTGGTACAAATGTATCTATTGGTGCTGTTAATAGTAATTCACTTGGATTAAATAATTTTAATATTATGGGTAATAATATTGATATATCTACTATTGATGATGCTATAAGTGCTGTATCCTCTGCAAGAGTTCAAATTGGTGCTCAAATAAACAGATTTGACTATGCTATTAGTTCTAACTTAAATTCAGAATTAAATATGATTAAATCTAAAAGTAAAATAACTGATACTGATATGTCTAAAGAATCTATACATAGACAAACTAACAAAGCATTAGTTCAATATGGTATTTTTGCACAAAAAAATACTGCTAAAGTACAAGCTAATATGCTTAGTATACTATTTTAAATTGTAAATATATTAAGCAAATAAAAATTAAAGAGTAAAGTATATACATTAAAATGCATACTTTACTCTTTTTAATTTATTATAATTAACATTTATATATTTAATAAAAATGTCCTTTTTAATTATATTATATTTATATAATAATGTAATTGTGTAGTAAAAATAAAAAATTATAATTTAAAAATTTATATAAGATATATAATATAATAATTATATTAACTGTACTAATAATAAGACTGATATAATTAGTTTAAAATAAAAAAAGGCTATAATAGCCTTTTAAAATAGTTGCGGGAGCCGGATTTGAACCGACGACCTTCGGGTTATGAGCCCGACGAGCTACCAGGCTGCTCCATCCCGCGTCATTATAAATATTAGATTTTTTAGTGAAAAAAGTGGGTGGAGAAGGATTCGAACCTTCGAAAGACTAGCTAACAGATTTACAGTCTGCCCCCTTTGGCCACTCGGGAATCCACCCTTATTTATTAATTTGTAAGCCGATGAAGGGACTCGAACCCCCAACCTGCTGATTACAAGTCAGCTGCTCT
>NZ_CAUWHO010000081.1:0-5092 GCF_963558545.1 uncultured Tyzzerella sp.
TAATTTCATTTTTTATAAGTTTTATAATATTTTTATTTAATAGAAATCAAAGTGTTTTAATAGTAGGTTTATTAACTAGCGTTTTTGGAAGTATTATGTTATGTATTAAAGATAGCCAAAATCAAAGTGTTTTAGATTATATAATAAATGTTATTAATTTTTATAAAGAACAACAAGTTTATAATTATGTTGGGAATATATTTTGATTAAAATCAAAATATTGACTAATATATAAAATATGCTTATAATTATATTGAATAGCTTTGCTATTCTAAGTAATATAGGGTAACGGTTTGCAATTTTATGGTTTAGCCTTTCTACAACAGAGTAGAAAGGGGGTTGATAATATGACTATTTCAATTTATGAAATTATATCCTTGCTATTTCAAGGTGGGTTATTATTAATCGCTCTTTTGAGTTACATAAACAAAAAGTAATACAAAAGAAAACCGTAAACTAGTTGCAATAGTCTACGGTTAAAATAAAAATATTTTACTAATAGGCTAAACCATTCTAAATGGTTACCCTTACTCTATATAAATATTATAAAATAAATTTTAAATTTTGTAAAGACGTATTATTAAATATGTCTTTTTATTTTAAAGATTTTTAAAGGAGGTGAGAAGATGTTTTTATATATAACAAGTAGTAGCAATGAAAATATATTTGATAAGGTTTGCTTAGAAAATAACATAATGATAAATAAACTTAATAAAGTAATTGACTTAAATAGCTTATTTCATACTAATAACAATTATACGCACTATAAATTTTTAGCAGTAGATTTATGTATTATATCAAATACTGAAGATGAAATTATACAATTTTTTCTTAAATTTAGGCAATTATATGATGTTAAAATAATAATAGTTGCGATAGGCAGAAAGGCTGGTGATTTAACTCTTTCTAAATTAGCTTGTGAAAGTATTTTCAACTTTATAATAAGTGAAGATGAATATTTAAAGCAAGAAGAAATTAAGGCTTGTGTTTTAGGAAATAATGGGTATAAAGATTGTATTAAATTTAAGGTATTAGATAGTGCTAAAGAAATAGAAAAGCCTGTAAAATCTAATAAATTTAAAGATTTATTAGATAAGATAAATAAGTCTAAAATAGAAAAACAACTAAAAGAAAAGCCTATAAAAAAAGAAATTGAAACAAAAATAATAGAAAAAGAAACTATTGTTGAAGTTGAAAAAATTGTTGAGAAAAAGGTGTTAGTAAAACCAAAAATAAGAATGAATAAGCTAAAAATTGCAGTTTGTGGTACTTGCCCTAGAATGGGAGCAACAACACAGGCTTTTTTAATTGTAAATTATTTAATTAAATATGGATTTAATGCTTGTTATATAGAATTTAACAATAAAAATAAAATAGAAAATATTAAAAATTTTTATGATGTTTCTATTGATGAAGAAAATCATAAAATAAACTACAAAGGAGTTGATATTTTTTACAGTATTACATTTAAAGAATTACCTAGCATACTTTCTTTAAATTATGAAGTTTTAGTTTTTGATTATGGGGAATTTTTGCAAACACACGAAGAAAGTTTTGCAAGTGCAGATTTTAGAATAGTTGTTTGTGGTGCAAAATTTTGGGAAGAAGAATACCTAAAAAATGTATTTAAAATTTGTAATACATATAAAGATATAAATTTTATTTTTAATTTTGTAGGCGAAGAAGAACAGGGATTTATATTAAAAAATATGGGTGAATTAAATATTTATTTTTCACAGTATTGCCCTAATATTTTCAAATTAAAAAATGAAGAAATATATAGTAAAATATTTAAAAAGTATTTAACTTTTGATGAGATAGGAGGTTAAATTGAGTACATTTTACAATAAATTTAAGGAAGAAGAAAAAAAGGAACAAGAAAGACTAAAGGAACAACAAGAAATGTTTATACAAAAAAATAATCAACCTATAATAATAAAAAATACAGGCACTTTTAAAAGTTTTATAAAATTTTTAATAAGTGCTTTTTTGTTTTGTATGAAAAGTTTATTTTATGTTGGGATAACAATACTTTCAAGCATAGGTTTAACAGTTTTATTAAATGAAGATTTAAGAAATATTTTTATAAATTTTATAAAATCTGTTATTTGATGCTATTTGAAAGGAGGTGATGAGATGAAAAAATTAATTATCTGTTTATTTACAACAATGTTTTTAAATCAGACAGTATTTGCAAATGATTTAAAAGAAATAGAATTATCTATAAATGAAGATAAAACAATGGCAATAAAAATATTTGAAAGCCTAGAAAATATTGATTTTACAAAGGTTGTATTTGAAGATTTTGAAAAAGATAATTTTAAATATACTAAAGATAATGTAAATGTTGAAGAAATCACAAAGGAAGATAAAAAAGAGCAAATAGAAACTTTAGAATTAATTTTATCTAAAAGTGATTTTGATAAGCTAGACAACACAAAAATATTACAGTTATTTCAAGATAACTTGCCTTATGAAAAAGACGGATATAAAGGTATTTTACTAAAAGAAAATACTACATTAAAAGTTGAGCCTAATAAAATAGAAAGCACAACAACATATAGTAGCCAAACAATAACACTTAATGAAAAAAAGACTTTCTATGGTTTAGAAAATAATGACTATGGTTTAATACCTAAAACTATTGTGAAAAATGGAGTTACATTAAATTTAGTAGATGCAAATTTTGTAAGTACAAACAATGAGGCAATATCAAGTGTAGCAAATACAGGAGTTAGTACCCTTTATAATTGTAATACAGTTTATAAAGGTAGTTATAATAAAAAAATACCTAATACAAAAACAAAAATATTAGATTATAAAGTTACAGTACAATATAAAGGAGAAATTTCAAAAGAAATATTTGAGAAAAATATAATAACTGTTACTTATAAAGGAGATAAAATATCTGATTTAACAGTACCTATTGCAGTAGCAACAGGAACTGGAGCAACAGGTATTTTTGGTTTTATAGTATTTTGGTTTACTAAGAAAAATGTTAAAGTTTATAACCTTATTAATGGAGCATATGAACTAATAGGTAAATGTAAAATTAAAAATAATAGTATAAATTTAACAACTATTTCTTTAAAGGCAACTAGCAATATTTATAAATTACAATTAGATAAAAATATTGCTAAAAAATTAAATAATCAAGATATAAGTATTACATTAGTAAATTCAACAAAAATAAAAAAATTTGATTTTAATGAAGAAAATACTTATATAGATGTAGTATTTTAAGGAGGTATTTATGAAAATAAATAATAATTTTAAAAAGATAATATTATTAGCTACAATTTTTGCTAGTGTTATAAACTCAAATGTTTTTGCTAGTAATTTTACAGATATAGCAACAACACAAGGTAGAGAATACATACAAAAATTTGTAGATAAAGGTTATATAAAAGGTTATGAAGATAACACTTTTAAGCCCAACAATATGATAACAAGGGCAGAAATATATCAAGTATTATCAAACTTTAATATTAATTTAAAATTTGAAGATGTAAGCTTTAAAGATACTAATGGTTGGTTTTCAAATGCTATTAAAAAAGCTAGTGAAAATGGCTTTTTAAGTGGCTATAAAGACGGAACATTTAAGCCTAATAATAAAATAACAAGATTTGAAATGATAAAAATAACTTCAATGCTTGTTAGAAATAGCAATTATGATAAAGTGCAGTTGCCTTATGCAGATATAGATAAAATACCAAAATGGGTGCTTAATGATGTAAATAATCTTTATGCTAGTAAAGTTATAGATTTTTACGATAATAACTTAATCAATGGAAACACATATATAACAAGGGCAGAAGCAGTTACTATGCTTTCTAAAGCACTTGAATATAATAAATGGGATATGAACAAGGTTACACAAAATGTAAAAACTAATAAAACTAACCCTTTCCCACAACCAACGCAGTTACCAGCTGGAGTAATAGGTTATTTAACAGTACAAGGAACAAATATAAAAAATTTTCCTGTTAAAGATGCTAAAGATAACCAAGAGATGTTAAAGGTTATGAAAAGTGCCATAGGACATTTTAATCAAACAGCAATTTTTAATGGAAATGTAGGCTTATCGGCTCATAACAGAGATTATAAAATAGACTTTAGGCAATTAAAAAATGTACAAGTTGGGGATATAGTTGAATATAAAACAAATTTAGGTACTAGAAAATATAAAGTTACTGTTAAAAAAGATATTTTGGAAACAGATTTTTCATATCTTGAAAATACAAATGATAATAGAATAACAATGATAACTTGTATTGCTAATGAGCCGACAAAAAGATTAGTTGTTCAAGCTGTACAAATTTAATAAAATCCTTGAAAACGACAAGTCAGAAAATTCAGATAATAAGTTGACTATTAATAATTTTTTATGTATAATTATGGTAATTAATTATAGGAGAGAATTATTATGAAAAAATTATTTAAATTAATGATTAGTAGTTTTATAATAAGTAGTTTATTATTAAATACTGTTAATGTATTTGCACAAGGGCAAGTTAGAGTTAGTGTTGGAAATAAAATAGCTAGTGTTAATGGAGAAAATGTAACTTTAGATGTAGCACCCTATATACAAAAGCCTAGTGAAAGTATGATGATACCTTTAAGATTTGTATCAACAGGCTTAGGAATAGATGAAAACAATATACAATTTATACCTAACACAAAAGAGATAATTATAAAAAGTAATGATACAACTATTAAATTTATAGCTGGCTCTAGTAAAATGTCTATAAATGAAGAAATTTTTGATATGGGTATGAAAGATAGCAAAACAGGTAAAATTGACTATATTTATACAGAAATTAAAAATGGAAGTACATTTATACCACTTAGAGCTTTAGAAACAGGTTTAGGTATAAAAATAGATTGGGAAAGCAGTACAAAAACAGCTATTTTAACTAATGAAAATGTTTCTAATGAGCTAGTTTTACAAGGAGATATTAATGAAGATGTAAAAGAAAGTAATTCTAATACTTCTAATACAGAATTAACAGAACAAGATATTAGAGCAATGGAAGAAGAAGTTGTAAGGCTTGTAAATGAAGAAAGAGCTAAATATGGTTTACAACCTTTA
>NZ_CAUWHO010000082.1:0-4954 GCF_963558545.1 uncultured Tyzzerella sp.
GATAGCTCTACTAAAAACTCTTTTAAAGTTTTTAGTATGGTAAAAAATATATCAAGATTTGAATATATTGTTACAAATACAGAAGTTGAGGCATTAATTTTAGAAAATAACCTTATTAAAAAATACGACCCTAAATATAATATTCGTTTAAAAGATGACAAAACATACCCTTATATAAAAATAACTACAAATGAAATGTTTCCTAAAGTCTTTATAACAAGAAAGCATCTTAATGATAAAGCTAAATACTTTGGCCCTTTTACAAACAGCCTATTGTTAAAAGAAAATGTAGAGCTTATGCACAGCATATTTTCTATAAGGACTTGTAATTTAAAGTTTCCTAAAGATTTAGGTAAATACCGCCCTTGCCTTAATTATCATATAGGTAAATGCTCTGCTCCTTGTAATTACCATATATCTGAAGAAGACTATAATAAAATTATACTTAAAGTAATTGATTTTTTTAATGGCAAACATACAGAAATAATATCCGATTTAGAAAAAGAAATGTTGTTTTTTTCTGAAAACTTAAAATTTGAAAAAGCATCTGAAATAAGAGATAAAATATTTGCAATAAAAAAATTAGAAGAAAATCAATTAGTGGAAAATACAAATATTGATGATAAAGATATAATTGCGTTTGCTAGAGCTACTTATGAGGCTATGTTTCAAGTGTTTTTTGTTAGAGGTGGAAAAATTGTTGGTAGAGAACACTTTATGATAAATAATATTGAGCATTTTACAAGAAGTGAACTTATGGAGGATTTTATAAAACAATTTTATAGTGGAACACCTTTTGTTCCTAAAGAAATAATTATACAAGAAGATATAAATGATAGAGAAATAATAGAAAAATGGCTATCTTCTATAAAGGAACAAAAAGTTACTATAATTACTCCTAAAAAAGGAGAAAAACAAAAATTAGTTGAAATGGCGTATCAAAATGCTTCTATAAGCTTAGAGCGTTTTGGAGATAGAATAAAAAAAGAAAAAGAAAAAACTATAGGTGCTTTACAAGAAATATCAAATGCCCTTGGTATAAACACCTATCTAAAAAGAATAGAAGCTTATGATATATCTAACACACAAGGAATAGAATCTGTTGGTTCTATGGTTGTTTTTGAAGATGGAAAACCTTTAAGGACAGATTATAGAAAATTTAAAATAAAATATGTTAATGGCCCTAATGATTATGCAAGTATGCAGGAAGTAATCCAAAGAAGATTTTTAAGATATATAAAAGAAACTAAAGAAAATACTATAAATGGTAAATTTAATAAACTTCCAGACATTATTTTTTTAGATGGTGGAAAAGGGCAAATAAATGCTGTATCTAAAATTTTAAATACCTTAGGTATAAATATATTATTATGTGGTATGGTAAAAGATGAAAACCATAGAAGTAGAGGTTTATTGTTTAACAATAAAGAAGTGGAATTAAAAAAATCTTCTGAAGGATTTAAGCTTATAACTAGAATACAAGATGAAGTTCATAGATTTGCTATAGAGTATCATAGAAAAGCTAGAGAAAAAACTTTAACACACTCCATTTTAGATGATATTAATGGTATAGGTGAAAAAAGGAAAAAATCTTTACTAAAACATTTTGGCTCTATAGATAAAATTAAATTAGCAAGTATAGACGAGCTTTTAATGGTAGAAAGTATGAACTATAATTCATCAAAATCTGTTTATGATTTTTTCAATAAAAAATAAATAGCTATAATTATAGCTATTTATTTTTTATAAGTATATTATCTAAAAAATTAGCTTATTTAATGACTTTATTGCTAAAAATATATCTTCTTCTGTTATTGTTAAAAAATGGTTTCTTATAGTATATTTTAAATCACAGCTTACTTTTGCAACTTTTCTAATTTCTTCATCAGATATATTATTAATACCTAATTCTTCTAAATTTGTAGGTAGTCCAATTTTTTTGTAAAACAAAATAAGCTCTTTTATTTCATCTAAAGGTCTGCCTTCTAATATTAATTGTACAATAGTAGCAAAAGCCACTTTTTCCCCGTGAAGACTTTTATAGCTATCTTTTAATATAGTAAGGCCATTATGCAAAGCGTGTGCTACAGATAATCCCCCATTTTCAAATCCTACACCACTAAGATATATATTAGCCTCTATTACATCGTCTAGAGCCTGACTATATATCCCATCTTTTAATGATAATATGGCATTATACCCATCTTGTAATATAATATCTCTACATAACTTTGATAACATAAGTATATGCTTTGTAACGTTTCCTCCTGTTATTGTTTTGCTATTTGATTTATAACAAGCATTTGTTTCATAATATGTAGATATGGCATCTCCTATGCCTGCTATTAAAAACCTAACAGGTGCTTTCATAATAATATCTACATCAACTAAAACTATATCAGGGCTATTTTTTAAAGTAATATATTGTAAAAACTCTCCTTTTTGTGTATATATAGCAGATAGCCTACTACAAGGTGCATCAGTAGAAGCAACAGTAGGTACAATAATAACAGGATAATCTTCATAATATGATATAGCTTTAGCAAAATCTAAAGCTTTACCACCACCTATACCTATTATAATATTATAATCTTGTAAATTTTGTCTATGTTTTTCAATCTCTTCAATACAACATTCCCCATTAAATATAGCTAAATTATATTTTGTATTGTTTTCTATAAAGCTATTTATAATTTGGTCCTTATAATTGTTATATATAAATTCATCTATAACAATATATGCACTGTTTTTACCAAGTTGTTTTACATATTTTTCTAAATTTTTTATCTCCTGTCTACCTTGTATATATGTACTTGGTGAAAATATAATTTTTTTCAATTTATCCACCTCTTTTATATTTTAGATATATAACCAATACAACTAGAAATCATATTGGCTATATATTATTTTAGTAATTATCTTAATATAGTAGGAGCATAATTTCTATAATAATTAGGGCGTCTTATAGCAAAAATATCATTTAGTAGCAAACTTTCTATACAAGCTCTTAATAACCCCCACCTATCCCATTCTCTAAGGTAGTTTCCTGTTCTTTCATTTTTAGCCTCTCCTACTTGGTCTAAAATTTCTTCTGCTAAATTTATAACCCTATCTACCATTTGATATATAGTTTCTCTATCTATCCCACTAATGCTATAAATAGGGCTACCTATAAATTCAAATTCGTCTAAAACTTCTGTAACAAAAGGATATAAAAAAGTATTTATTTCGGAATAAGACTTTCTCATAAGCTCCATTTCTCGTTCTCTAATATACCCTATTTTTTCATCTTCTGACATTTTAGGTTGTTCCATATTTGTACCTGTTTCGTCTACATTGTTATCTAATTTAGTCTGCTCTGTATCTGTATTTTCTTCACTATTAGTCATATTATTATCTAATCCTATTTCTACATTATCTTCTTTTTTTTCTTCCCCTTTAATTTCATTAACACTATAACTATCTAAAAAATCTTTTATACTATATTGCATAAAATTTTCCTCCAAATTAATATATAAAAATTATATGCAATAAAAATATATTTAGTGCAAGTCTTATTTACAAATTAATATTCTACATCTATAAGACATAGTCCACAAGATGGCATAGTTATACCTGCATTTGCCCTTTCTTTGCCTTCAAAAATTTGTTGTATATTATCTTCTCTTTTACCTTGACCTATTTCAAATAAAGTACCCACTATTATTCTAACCATATTATATAAAAATCCATTTCCTTTTATATATACTTTTATCTCTCCGTCTTCTTCCACAATACTTATACTATATATTTTTCTAACAGTAGATTTTTTTGATTTTTTATTGCTACAAAATGGCAAAAAATCATATTCTCCTATAAATTGTCTACTAGCTTGTCTCATTTTTTCTAAATCAACATTTGCTTTAGTATTAAAAACAAAATTTTTTTCAAAAACATTAGGAATACCTGTTGTATTTATTCTATACAAATAAGTTTTTGTTTTTGCATTAAGCCTACTATGAAACCTTATGTCTACTTCCTCTATACTATTTATAGCTATATCATTTGGTAAATATTCATTTATATATTCCATTATTTGTTTTTTATTTTTATTTGTGTCTATTTTAAAATTTGCTACTTGATGTTTAGCGTGAGCTCCTGCATCTGTTCTTCCAGAACCAAAAACATCTACTTTTTCTCCCACCATTTTTGACAAGATATTCTCTATCTTTCCTTGTATAGTATTCTCTGTATTACCTTGTTTTTGCCAACCACTATATTTTGTACCATCATAAGATACTATAATTTTATAATTTTTCATATAATCACCCTAATATTTTTCATATAAAATTTTTAAATTTAAATTTTTTGCCAATTTCTTATATTTTAAAATAAATGTATCTTCTTTAAAAAATAAAATAAACTGTTTATTATAATTAGTCCACAATACCATAGAAGGATTTTTAAAATAAAATGTAGAAAATAATATTTCTTTATAAGATATTTCTGTTATAAAATTAAGTACATCTTCGTCTACATCATCTACATTAAAATATATTTCATCTTTAGAAAATTTAAACCTTTTTATTATATTATCATAATTGTTATTATTATAAAAGACTTGTTTTTCATTTTCATTAATATTGGGGAAATAAAAATCAAAAAAACTTTTTTCATTATTATCTATAACAGTCTTTATAAATGTACTATATTCCTTATAATTTCCTGTAAAACATATATGTTTAAATTCTTCTATACCTTCTAAAATATTTTTTATATATAAAAAATTATACTGCTTAAATTGTACTAAATTTTTACCTTTTATCATAGCATCTCTCCTTAAATTTTATCAATTAATACTACTTACTATTGTCATAATAGATTTATAAAATAAACTCTATAAAATATAAATAATATATATGTTACTATATATATATTATTGTAGTCAATAAATAAAATTTTTGATAAAATATTA
>NZ_CAUWHO010000083.1:0-4763 GCF_963558545.1 uncultured Tyzzerella sp.
GAAGATGATAAACATATTGAAAGCGAAAGTATAACAAATCAAAAGCTAATGCTAAAAGAGTTTGTAACTAACAATAAAGAACTAGAATTAGTTTCTATTAAAATAGATGACGGATATGGTGGAAGTAATTTTGATAGACCTGCTTTTAAAGAAATGATAAAAGATATAGAAAAAGGCAAAATTAATTGTATTGTAGTAAAAGATTTTTCTAGGTTCGGACGTGATTTTATAGAAGTTGGAAAATATTTAGAAGAAATATTTCCACTAATGAATGTACGCTTTATATCAGTTAATGATAATTATGATAGTTTTAAAAGTACAGAAAGTATAGACAATTTAATTATACCTTTTAAAAATCTTATAAATGACAGTTATTTAAGAGATATATCATTAAAAATTAGAAGTAGTTTTGATGTAAAGAGAAAAAAGGGCGAATTTATAGGTTCATTTGTTACATATGGTTATTTAAAAGATAGTAAAAATAAAAATAAGATTGTTATAGATGAAATAGCATCTAAAGTTGTTCAAGATATTTTTAAATACCGTTTAGAAGGGTTAAGTGCTGATAAAATAGCTAAAAAATTAAATAGTGAAAATATACTTTCTCCTATGGAATATAAAAAATCAATAGGACTTAATATAAGTACAAATTTTAAGAAAAAAGAAAAGGCATTATGGAGTGCAAAAGCTATATTTAGAATATTACAAAATCCAATATACATAGGAACACTTGAGCAAAACAAATATACAACACCTAATCATAAAATTAAAAAAATGGTATATATTCCAAAAGAAGAATGGATAATTGTAGAAAATAATCACGAGCCTATCATATCAAAAGAAATGTTTGAAAGTGTTCAAAAAATAATGTCTATTGATACAAGGATAGCTCCTAAACAAGAAAAAGTTTATTTATTAAGTGGGCTTATATGTTGTGGAGAGTGTGGTTCTAATTTAGTAAGAAAAAATAATGGAACAAAGGATAAGCCTTATATTTACTATGTTTGTAATAATGCTAGAAATAAACAAGGTTGTATAGGGAGCAGTATAAAAACTGAAATAATAGAAGAAACAGTTTTTGAAACATTAAAAACACATATAAATGCTATTATAAGTTTGCAAGATATAATAAGTATAGTTAATAGCAATAATTATACATTAAAAGAAAAGGAACGTATAACTAACAAAATAGATAAAGAAAATAAAGAGCTAAAAAAATATCAAAATATTAAACTAAAATTATATGAAGATTTAAAAGCTGGTATATTAACACAAGAAGAATTTAAAGATTTTAGCCTTGCTTATAATGATAAAATAACAGAAATAAAAACTTTAATAGCAAGTTTTGAAAATGAAATAGAGATTTTATCAAAGGGAATAAGTGATAAACAATTATGGATAGAATATTTAAAAGCACATAAAAATATAAAAAGTTTAAACAGAGAATTAGTTGTAAATTTAATTGAAGATATAAAAGTATATAATAATAAAAGCATTAAAATAAATTTTAAATATGAGGAAGAATATAAAAACTTAATATCATATTTAGAAAGTAATATGCAGGTGGCTTGTAATGGCTAGAAAAAGTAGAAAAAATATACAAATATCTAAAATTACAACTAATGAAAAAACTTATTCTGTTGGTATATATGTAAGGTTATCAAATCTTGATAATAATAAAAAGGATAGTAACACACTAGAAAATCAAAAAAATATAATTTTAGATTATATGAAAGATAAACAGGAGTTTAGGCTAATAGATGTTTATGAAGATAACAACTATACAGGAACAAATTTTAACAGGGATGGCTTTGAAAGACTTTTAGAAGATATTAAACAAGGTAAAATTAATTGTATAATAGTAAAAGATTTATCTAGATTTGGAAGAAACTATCTTGAATGTGGAAACTATTTAGAAAAGATTTTCCCATTTATGAATGTAAGATTTATAGCAATAAATGATGGATATGACAGTGATAATGAAAATGCAAGTGAAATATTATTAATGCACCTTAAAAATATAGTAAATGAACTATATGCAAAAGATATAGCAAAAAAGGTAAGTAGTGCTTTAAGAGAAAAGCAGAAAAAAGGAGATTTTATAGGAGCTTGGGCTAGTTATGGATATTTAAAAGATACTAACAATAAAAATAAGATTGTAGTAAATAGTGAAACTGCACATATCGTAAAATATATTTTTAATTTAAGATTACAAGGATATAGTTATAATAAAATATCACTTAAATTAAATGAAGAAAACATTTTATCTCCTTATGCTTATCTTTATAAAATAGGTATTTTAAAAGATGAAAAAAATAAAAATATAAAATGGAATTTACATACAATAAGAAAAATATTGTCTGATGAAGTTTATATAGGAAATATGGTTCAAGGTAAAAAAAGAAGTGATTTATATAAAAATGAAAAACAAAAAGTTGTATCAAAAAATGAATGGAAGATAGTATATAACACACACGAACCTATAATAGATAAAGAAATTTTTAATAAGGTAAATGAAATTAATAACAATGCAAAAGATATATATTTAGGAAATAATAAAAATAAACTTCTCAAAAATAAAACAGAAAATATTTTTAAGGGGTTAATAAGATGTGGAGATTGTAACAAAAATTTAATTAGAAGAGAAAGAAGTAGACAAAATAAAAAAAGTATTAAAATATTTAGATTTTTTGAATGTAATTATAAAAAACAAAATAATTGTAACTTTAAAAGCATAAAAGAAGATTTAGTAAAAGAAATAGTTTTTGAAGAAATAAAAAAACAAATAGAAATAGTAGTAAAGCTAGAAACTATAATTAATAAACAAAGTAAAGTAATAAGTTTAGAAGAAAATAGAATAAAATCTTTAGTAGAAAATACAAATATAGAAATAAATAAAATTAAAAATTTCTATAAAGTAATATATGAAGATTATACAACAGGATTATTAACTGAAGAAGATTACATATTTACTAAAAATAACTATTTAGAAAAAGAAAAAGAATTAAATAAAAATAAGGAAAGTTTAGAAAAACAAATTTTAGATTTAGAAAACAATTTAAGTAAAGAAAATAAATACTTAAAAAGCTTTTTAAAATTTAAAAATAGTAAAGTTTTAACAAAAGAATTACTACAAATTTTAATAAAAGAAATATTAACATATGATAATAATACTATACAAATAACTTTTAATTATATGACAGAATACAATATGTTATTAAATGAAATGGAGCGTATATTAAAAGATGTTATATAATATAGCAATGTATACAAGGTTATCAAAAGAAGACATAAATAAAAGTAAAATCGAAAGTGAAAGTATAGTAAATCAAAAATTAATAATAGAAAATTTTATTAAAAATAATGATGAGTTAAAAGGTAGTAATATAATATCATATAGTGATGACGGATATGTAGGAAGTAATTTTGAAAGACCAGATTTTAAAAAAATGATACAAGATATAAAAGATAAAAAAATAAACTGTATAATAGTAAAGGATTTATCAAGATTTGGAAGAAATTACATAGAAGTAAACAACTATTTAGATAAAATATTTCCATTTTTAAATATAAGATTTATAGCTATAAACGATAATTACGATAGTAAAAATAATAAAAATGTTACAACAGATTTAGATATAGCATTTAAAAATATACTATATAGTTATTATAGTAAAGATTTGTCTATTAAAGTAAAAACAGGAATGAAAGCAAAAGCAAAACAAGGTAATTATATCTCTTCTTATGCACCATTTGGCTATAAAAAGAATAAAGAAACTAAAAGGCTTGAAATAGATGAAGAAACAGCACCTATTGTGAAAATGATATTTCAATTAGTTTTAGAAAATAATACATATAGTGGGGTATGTAAAATTTTAAATGAGAATAAAGTGCCAGTTAAAAGTGATTTTAAAATAGCAAAAGGCATTAGAAAAGAATATAGCAAAAAATTAAATAATAAAATATGGAAAGCAAATGATATAAAAGTAATAATAGATAATGAAATTTACATAGGAAATACAATATACTTTAAAAGGAAAAAAGTTAAATGTGGAAGTGGTAAAACAATAAAAAATGATGATATAGTAAAAGTATGTAATACCCACGAACCTATAATAGACAAAGAAACATTTTATATGATAAAATCAAAAACAGTATCAACATATAAAAATTTAAAGCCAAAAATGTTATTTGTATATAAGTTTAAATGTGGGAATTGTGGTTATGGTTTAAGGTATACTAATGTATATAAAAATAAAGAAGTAATAAATAAAAAATACTATTGTCATAGTATTAAAGAAAATGATAATAATTGTTGTAAAGAGGTAAAAATATTAGAAAGTGAAATAAAAGAAATAGTATTTGAAAGTCTAAAAAAAGAAATATTGCTTTATATAAAAAATCAAGATGATTTAGAAGATAAAACTAATTTAAAGAAAAATGTATTGATTTTGGAAAAAGAACAAGAAGAATTAATTTTTAGCAGAAGGTTAATTTATGAAGACTATATAAATGAAAAAATAAGTAAAGAAGAATACTTAAAATTAAAAAGAGAAAAAGAGCAACTAATAACTAATTTAAAAAATGAAATAGAAAAAGTAAAAAATATTTCTTTAGAAAATAAAGAGATAAGAGAAGAAAATAAAATTTTAAGGAATTACTTAAAAGAAGATGTATTAACCAAAGAAATGGTAGATATTTTTATTGATAAAATCTATATTTATGATAGAGAAAACATAAAAATAGATTGGAAATTTAAAAAA
>NZ_CAUWHO010000084.1:0-4743 GCF_963558545.1 uncultured Tyzzerella sp.
CCTAAATATTTTGAGATAGATTTTAATAATATAAATAAAAATAGTAATGTATACAATAATATAAAAATACCTTTAAAAAATAATTATGAAATGATATTGAAAGGGAAAATAGACCGTGTAGATAAACTTTATATAGATGACAAAGAATATATAAAAATATTGGATTATAAATCTTCTGATAAGAAGTTAAGTGTAGATAAAGTTTATTATGGTTTACAGTTACAAATACTTATGTATTTAGATACATTTATAAAAATAGAAGAAAATATATTGAATAAAGAAATATTACCTGCTGGAGCTTTTTATTTTCAAGTTAAAGAAGATATGGTAGAAGGTGATTATAATAAAGATAAATTTCAAAGCAAGTTTGACTTAAAGGGTATTGTGGCTAAAGATGAAAATGTAATAAAAGGTTTTAACAAAAATGAAGACAATAAGAAAATAAAAGGTATTACATCTAGTGAAACTATTTCTATGGAAAATTTTAAAAATTTATTATTATTATCTAATATAGTAACAAAAGAGATAGGAAATGATATAATAACAGGAAACATAAAAGTATATCCTTATAGGTATAAGGGAGATACAGGCTGTGAATATTGTAACTATAAAGATATTTGTAATTTTGAAATATTAAATAAAAAGGAAAAATACAATGTTTTAAAAGAAATAGGAAAAGATGAAATTTGGAATAAGATAAAAGAAAAAATAGAAAATGATGACCAATAATAAGGGGTGGTTATATGCAAATAAAGATGATAGGTATAGACCATAGTAAATCACCTTTACAATATAGAGAAAAAGTTGCTTTTAGTACTGTTAGAAATATAGAATTTTTAAATATTTTAAAACAAGAAGAAAATATACTAGGTGGGGTAGTTTTGTCTACTTGCAATAGAACAGAAATATGGATAAGCTATAAAGATAAATTGGAAAATGAAATAGATAGTATTTTATGTAAATTTAAAAATATAAACTTATATGAATACAAAAAATATTTTACTTATAGGGAAGATAAAGAAGCAATAGAACATCTTTTTATGGTATCATCTGGATTAAAATCTAAAATATTGGGTGAGGACCAGATTATTACACAAGTAAAAAATGCAGTAGAGATATCTCGAGAAAGTGATTTTTTAAATACAACATTAGATGTTTTATTTAGAAATGCTATTACTGCTAGTAAAAAGATTAAAACACAGATAAAATTTAAAAAAGGCTCTTTTTCTGTTGTAGATAGCGTTATAAAAAAATTAGAAAAACTTAACATAAATGTGAAAGATAAAAGCTGTTTAATAATAGGAAATGGTGAGATGGGAAGACTTGCTAGTGAAATTTTTATAAAAAATGGTGCTAATGTTACAATGACTTTAAGGCAACATCACAAAGGCGACGTAGTTATACCTGTTGGTGTAAATATAATAAATTTTTCTGACAGAGTAGAAGTATTACCTAAGTTTGATATAGTTATATCTACAACATCTACTAATAGGTATATGTTAAAGTATGAAGATGTAGTAAAAGTAAAATTAAAAGAAAAAGTAGTTTTTATAGATTTGGCAGTTCCTAGAGATATAGATGAAAAAATATTTAGTATAAAAGGTACAATAGGGTTTAATATAGATGATTTTCAAATAGAAGAAAATGAAATTAATAGTTTTAATGAAACTATAGAAAGAACTAAGGAGATTTTAAATGAATATATAGATAATTTTTATAAATGGTATTATAATAAAGACTTAATAACCAATATCTTTGAAATAAGCCAAAAAGTAGCAGATGATACAATTTTACGTATTAACAAGCTAGTAGATGATAATACTAAAAATATTGTGGAGAAGTCATCTAAAAAATCTATAGAAAAATTAATATTTTGTTTAAGAGATAATATGAAACCTAGAGATTTTAAAAATTTTATGAATATATTAGAAAAAAATTACTTAAATGAGGATATATAATGGATAGTGACTTTTCATATTTTCCTATGTTTGTAAATTTAAAAGATAAAAATATAGTTATATTTGGAGCTGGTAAAATAGCTATAAGGCGTGTTAAATCTTTAATAAAAACAGGATGCAATATAACTATTGTAGCACCAAATATATTACAAGATTTTTATAACATAGGGTATAAAAAATTAAATATAATAAAAGATAGTTATAATATACATTATTTAAAAAATGCTTTTATAGTATTTGCTATTACAGACAATAGCGATATAAATAATAAAATATATATAGATTGTAAAGAAAAAAATATTATAGTTAATACAGCTAGTGATAAATATAAATGTGATTTTTTATTTCCTGGTGTTATTTATAAAGAAGATTATACGATAGGTGTATGTAGTAATGGAAAAAACTATAAATTAACTAAAAATATAATAAGTATACTAAAAAATTTTTTATACAAAAAGGATGATAAAATTTGAAGATAAAAATAGGAAGTAGAGAAAGTAAACTTGCAGTAGAACAATCTAACATAGTAATAAGGCAATTAAAAAAGCATTATAAAAACATAGATATAGAGCTTTTAACTATGAAAACAACAGGGGATATTATACTTAATAAGACATTAGATAAAATAGGTGGTAAAGGTTTATTTATAAAAGAGCTAGACAGTGCTTTAATAGAAAATAAAACAGATATTTCCATACATAGTTTAAAAGATATGCCAGTGGATATAGATGAAAACTTACCTATAATTGCTTATTTAAAAAGAGAAAATCCTTTAGATGTTTTGATATTGCCTAAAAATCATAATAATATAGATATTAAAAAGCCAATAGGTACAAGTAGTAAAAGAAGAAGTTTTCAACTTGAAAAAATATATAAAGGGTATATGTTTAAGCCTATAAGAGGAAATATACAAACGAGGCTTGAAAAATTAGATAGTGGAGAATATTCTGCCCTTGTTTTAGCATATGCGGGTATAAAAAGGTTAAACCTTGAAGATAGAATATTTAAGGTATTTAATAGTGATGAGATATTGCCTGCTTGTGGGCAAGGTATAATAGCTATACAAGGTAAAAAAGGACAAGATTATTCCTTTTTAGAATTTTTAAATGATAAGAATACAGAATATGAGGCAAAATGTGAACGTGCATTTGTTAGGGAATTAAACGGTGGGTGTAGCTTACCAATATGTGCTTTTGCTACAATAAAGAATAATGAAATACTATTAAAAGGATTTTATGCTGATGATAGCAATTATATCTTAAAAGAAAAAATAGGTAAAATAGAAGACTATGAAAAAATAGGAATAGATTTAGCTAAAGAATTTAAGGTGATAATAAATGAAAATAGGTAAAGTTTGGCTTGTAGGAGCAGGTCCTTCAGATTTTGGACTACTAACTATAAAAGGTAAAAATATTGTAGAAAGGGCAGATATTATACTTTATGATAGGCTTGTATCTCATAGTATAATAAATCTTGCTAGAGAAGATGCTACATTAATAGATGTAGGTAAATGTGCTAACAATCATACTATACCCCAAGAAGAAATAAACAATTTGTTATTAAAATATGCTTTAGATGGAAAAAATGTTGTAAGGTTAAAAGGGGGTGACCCATTTTTATTTGGTAGAGGTGGAGAAGAACTAGAGCTTTTAGAAAAAAACAATATACCATTTGAAGTTATAAATGGTGTTACTTCTGCAATAGCAGTGCCATCTTATAATGGGATACCTGTTACTCATAGAGATTTTGTAAGCTCTTTACACATTATAACAGGTCATAGCAAAGATAATAACATTAATATAGATTTTAAAGCTCTTGTAAAATTAAATGGAACACTTGTGTTTTTAATGGGAGTATCAGCTTTAAACAATATATGTAATGGACTTATAAATTTTGGTATGGATAGGGATATGCCTGTATGTATATTAGAAAGAGGAACTACAACTAAGCAAAGAAATATAAAAGGAACACTTAGTAATATTTATGAAAAATCTATAGAAGAACAAGTTAAAACACCTGCTATAATAATAGTAGGGAAAGTGTGTAATTTATCAGAAAAATTTGATTGGAGAAAGTATTTACCTTTAGCATATACAAGGGTTTTGGTAACAAGACCTAAAGATATAAACTCTAGTTTTTGTAATATGCTCAGGGATAGTGGAGCAGAGGTAATAGATTTACCTACTATAAAAACTATACCTATACAAAATGATGAAACAAAAGAATTATTTAATAATTTAGATTATAACTATATAGTTTTTACAAGCTCTAAGGGTGTGGAACAATTTTTTTACAATATGAAGCTATACAAAAAAGATATAAGAAGTTTATTTAATAAAAAAATGGCGGTTATAGGTAATGCTACTAAAAAAGCTTTGGAAGAAAAAGGATTATTTACAGATATTATGCCTAAAGAATATAGTGGAAAAGCACTTGCAAATAAGCTATTATACTATATAAAAGATAATGATAAAATACTTATTGCTAGAGCAAAAGAGGGGAGCAAGGATATTTTAAATATATTAAAAGATAAAAATGTAGTAGTAAAAGACTTTGCTTTATATGAAACAAAATACGAAAAAGCAAATTTTATAAACTATACATTTGAATATGATGACATAGTAACTTTTACAAGTGCATCAACAGTAGTTGGATTTGTTAATTCTGTAAAACATTATAATTTAGATTATAGTAAAATAAAAGCAGTATGTATTGGAAAACATACGGAGAAAGAAGCTAAAAAGTATAATTTTATAACATTTGTATCTAAAAAGGCTACTTTAGA
>NZ_CAUWHO010000085.1:0-4726 GCF_963558545.1 uncultured Tyzzerella sp.
AAGTCGTATCTTAATTGTAATAAACAATTTTTTGAATACTCTGTATACAAAAACAAATACTTCTATATATTTTTATTCGTAAAATTTAATACAAAAATCCGTATATAATCTTTACTTTAAAAATATATACCATTTCTTAATTGTAAAATAAAAATACCACCAGTTAATAAATGGTGGTATTTTTATTTTACAATATTTTTATGCTAATGCTTTTTCTAGTTTATCTATTTCATTATAAGGAAATAACTTTAAAAGCTCTCTATATTGATATTGTGTTAATCCTTCTGTCGATACATACATTTCTACTTTTTTATCTGTATCTGCATTAATAAAATCTTCTTTAAAGTGTTCAAATGCCATTATTTCCATTTTTTTGCCCCTTTTCCTTTTTTAATATTTCACTTATACCCATAACTACTAAAAACCAACCAAAAATTTTCCTAAGTATTTCTCCTTTTAAATTTACAGCAATAAAAGAACCTATTATAGCACCTATTATCCCAAATATTATTATTTTAAAAAGCCCTTCTTTTTCAATAGTTTTATTTTTACTATGAACAAAAATGGCTATAATAGCAGTAGGTATAAAGTATAGCAAATTAATATTTTGGGCAACTTTTTGCTCCATATCAAATATTAATGTAAGAGCAGGTATTAAAATAACTCCACCACCTATACCCATACCACTTATAATACCAGACAATGCTCCAGCTAAAAACAACCATATCATAAAATCAATCTCCAAGCACCTATAAGCATAAATACGCCAAATATTTTGTGTAACCAATTAGCTGGTATTTTTTTTAAATATTTTGCACCTATAAATCCACCCAATATACCACCTAAAGATACAGCTATAACTTGCTTTAAATTTACATCTATTCCTTTAAAGTATATAAAAATACTAACTATTGATAAAGGTAAAATAACAGCTATTGTTGTAGAATGTGCTTTATGCTCTTCCATTTTTAAAAATTTTTCAAGGCTTGGCACTAATATGCTACCACCACCAGACCCAAATAGTCCATTAAAAAATCCTGCTATTAAGCCTATTAGAGAAACAAAAAATTTTTATTCAAGCCATCACCACCTTAGTTATATTTTGGCTCAAATAAAAATTTTTATGCTTATTTTTTATTTTTCTTTTCTATTTTTTCATATTCTTTACAACAAGACTGAAAAAAACATATAGGACAATTAGGTGTTCTAGCTTTACATATAGCCCTACCGTGTGCTATAACCTGTGTGTTATACCTTATCCAATGTTCTTTAGGCAATATTTTCATAAGCTCAAACTCTATTTTTACAGGGTCATCATTTTTTACAATACCAAGTTTTTTAGATATACGTTTAACGTGTGTATCTACAACTACACTTGGCAAATTAAAAATATGACTTCTAACAACATTTGCAGTTTTTCTACCTACACCAGCTAAGCTTGTTAAATCTTCTATGCTAGACGGTACTTCTCCATTATATACCTCCAAAAGTCTTCTTGTAGCTAATATTATATTTTTAGCTTTATTGTGATAAAATCCAGTTTGTTTTACATCTTTCTCCATCTCCAATAAATCTGCAGAAGCAAAGCTTTCTAATGTTGGGTACTTTTTAAATAGTTTTTCTGTAACCATATTAACTCTATCATCTGTACATTGGGCACTAAGCATAGTAGCTATTAAAAGCTCATAAGGAGTAGAATGATTTAAATAGCATTTGTCTTCTGTTTTATAATGTTCGTCTAAAAGCCTTGTAACTTCTTTAACTCGTTCATTAAGCCTCATTAAAATTACCTCTTTCTAAGTAATGATATTTAACCTTATATATCAAATCGTTTTTTGTGTTGTAGTCAAATAAAATATATACTTCTTTTTGGTTTATAATGTCAAAATTGCTATTTATCATAGTTTCTATATCAATATTAAATTTTTCAAAATAACACATTCTACTAATTTGTTTTGCATCATATTTTTCTAAATGTGGTATATATTTTTTTATATTTTCTTCGTTATTATAAAATTTTCTTTCTTTTTCTTTAAAATCGTTATCATATTTGGTGTCTAACCATAAAGGTAAGCTTTTAATATTATCATTTAATAAAATATCAAATTTTACTATTTCATTTAATACTTTATCATCTATGCCTTTAATATTATTAACAAATATATAAAGTACCTCATAAAGTTTCATTTTGTTATGGCTAATGTTATTATAATTATTTGTCTTCCAATATATAGCTAGCTGTTCAAAAAAGTTAAATGGAGAGCTAAAAAATTTAATTCCATATTTTATAGTATTAATAGCTTTACCAGAATTATAATAAGTTTCCACCATTTCTTCTATATTTCTAAGCATAGTCATTTTATCATAGTCTATAAGGTTTGTATAAAGCACTTCATAAGGTGCTTTGTCTTTATATACTATACCGTATTTGTCTGCATTTATCCTAAGTCCAGAGCCTTTTAACAATTTTAAAAACCCTAACTGAAATTGTTCTGGATAAACACTAAATACATCATTAAAGGATTTTTTAAATATTTCATAATCTTCAAAAGGCAACCCTGCTATTAAATCTAAATGTTGATGTATATTTTTTAAGTTTTTTATTTTACCAACTTTATCAAAAAGTTTTTGTAAATTTGTTTTTCTTTTTATTTCATCTAAAGTAGCATCATTTGTAGATTGAACACCTATTTCAAATTGAAAAAGTCCAAGCCTTGCCATTTTTAATACATTTAGCATATCATCATCTACTATATCTGCCGATATTTCAAAATGAAAATTTGTAATACCATTATCATTCTCTATTAAATAATTCCATATTAACAATGCAAATTTTTTATTACAGTTAAAAGTTCTATCTACAAATTTTACTTGTTTTACATTATGTTTTAAGAAAAAGTCTAAATCTTGTTTAACACGTTCTTCATTTAAAAATCTAAGTCCTCTTTCTAAAGATGATAAACAATACTGACAGCTATAAGGACACCCTCTAGATGCCTCATAATATAATATTTTATTTTCTGTTCCTTCTAGTCCATTTTTATATACAAAAGGTATATTATTTAATGGTAACAAATCTCTCTCTTTTGTTACAACAATTCTATTATTTAACATAAATGCTATACCGTCTATATTTTCAAATGATTTGTCTATACATTTTTTTTCATTAAAATTATCCACAAGCTCTTTTACTGTTTTTTCTCCTTCGCCTATGCAAACTATATCTACACCTTTTTTAAATATATAATCATATTCATAGCTAACCTCTGGTCCACCTACAAATATTTTTATATTAGGTAAAATCTTTTTTATAGTAGATATTACATCTAAAACTGTGTTTATATTCCATATATAACAAGAAAAACCTAAAAAATCAGGTTTTTCTTCATATATTTCATTTATAATCATATCTTCATCATTATTTATTGTAAATTCTCTTGTATTAATGTTTGTATTATTTTCTTTGCAGTAAATCTCTATACTTCTTACTGCTAAAGATGTATGTATATACTTAGCATTAATACCTACTAATAACGTTTTTATTGTAATCACTCCCTTTTATTTTTTATTTGCATTGGAATATTTATTACCTTTTTTCATTTCTATACCCTTATATTCAAAAAGTTCTTCTACTGTAACAAGCTGATAACCTTGTTCCACAAGCTTTGGTATAATAACCTCACAGGCTTTTGCTGTACTGTCATATAAGTCATGCATTAAAACTATATCCCCATCTTTTACTTTTCCTAAAACTTCTTTTTGTATAGTATTAGCATTTTTATTTTTCCAATCTTTTGTGTCTATATTCCACATAATAATAGGGTATTCTACAGTTTGCTTAACTGTATCATTAACAGCACCATATGGAACTCTTACAATAGTTGCTTCTTTACCTATTGTATTTTTAAGAGCTTTATTAACTATATCAACTTCTGTTTTTATTTTATCTTTAGATAATTTAGTTAAATCTTTGTGATTAGCCGTATGGTTTCCTATTTGGTTTCCAAGCATATCCATTCTTTTTAAAGTTTCTTTATCTTTTTCTATCCTTCTTGATACTAAAAAAAATGTTGCTACTGAATTATTTTCTTCTAAAACATCTAATATTTTATTAGTTGTATTGCCATTAGGCCCATCATCAAAAGTTAAAGCTATCATTGGTTTATTTTTATCAATTTTTCTTTTTCTGTTGTTATTCTCTTTTATTATTTGCTCTGTTGTTACTTTATCTGTTGTTGTTTGTTCTGTTGTTATTTGCTCTGTTGTTGTTTCTTTAGTTACCGTAGTTTGTGTACTATTTTCTGATATGTTAACAGTAGTAGCTTGTGTTGTTATTTCTTTATTTGTAGTTGTTGTAGATGCTAATGTAGTGGTTGTTGTTTGCTCTATATATTCCTTTTTGATGTATGGTAACACATTTTCAAAAGGTATTTTTATAAAAATTTCTTCTTGTTTTTTATAATCATAAAAGAATACTTCTACATTTTCATCTTTTAAAAATATCTTTTTATATACTTCTTTATTTGGTTTTATATAGTTATAGTTTTCGCTTTTCTTTGTTATATTAAGACCATAATTATTAAAAAAGTAATTTTTAGCATAATCATAAAATAAATCTTCATATCCATTAATAAAAATATCCTCTATGCTTAAAAATTCACCACTTGTAATATCTATTATATATGTTTCATAAAATTTAACAGGGTTTGGATATGTACTATAATTT
>NZ_CAUWHO010000086.1:0-4715 GCF_963558545.1 uncultured Tyzzerella sp.
AATTGGCTTATTAAAATGAAAGAATTTATACTAGATAATAAAACAAAAATTAACATAACTACAAAAAAGAACATAAGTGTTATACTTAAATTTTTATTTATACTATATATTATATTAGTATATAATATAAAAATTATAACTAAATATAATATTCCTATTAAAGTACTTTGTATAAGGCTAAATTTAACTCCATTAAAATAATCTTTAATTAAATTTAAGTCTTTATTTTTAATAAATTTACCCATACAATATAAAGCTGCACAAAATGAAACAGGTAAAGGGATACAACAAACTAAAAATAAAGGCATATATTTTGAAATTTCTTTTATACCTACAAATATTATAAATAAAACTAAGGGTGTATTTAATATAGCACATAATAAGTTTATACATAAAAAGTAAAAAATATAGCTACAATAGGTCATAATACGCTCTATATCAAAATATTCTTTCAATTAATCATCCCCTTAAATATTATTTTCTAAACTATGAATTTTTGTTGCAACGGTATTAAATGTTTTTTCATCTATTTCTCTACTAGACATAATATGCAACCTTGTTTTTGAGTCTCCTTTATTATATACGGATTGATAGTATTCATTTTCATTAAATACAAAGCCAAAGCTTTTATATAAATCTATTCTTTTTTTGTCTATTTCTGTGTGTGGTGGTTCTACTTCTAAAAATTTATCTCCTTCCAAGCTTAAAAAGTCATTAAATATTTTTTTACCTATACCAGAGCCTCTTTTTTTTGGATTTACAGCAAAGTGTTCTACAAAGAGCATATTTTTATCTAATTCCCAGTAGCTTAAAAATCCTAAAATTTCGTTGTTTTCTTCGTAAGTAATAATATTATAGTTATCTTTATGTAAAAGATTTTTTTGTCGCTCATATCCTCTGTGTAAAAATGGTTCAAAAGAACTTTCTAAAATACTATATATAGTATCGAAATTTATATTTTTCATATAATACCTCCTAAAAATATTATTATATATTATACAGTATTAAATACATAAAATCAATTTTTATATAAAAATATGTATAAATAAAAAATAGTGGTAAAAGATAACTTTATAAATAAATTTTGGGAGGGAAAATATTGCATATAGATAAAGATATAGATAAAAATATAAATTATTTAGATACAAGATTCAAAGAGTTTGGAGATTTAGTAAAAAGAAAATTTCCCGTTGGAGAAAATAGAGAGCATAATTTATATATAAGTTATATAGATGTAATGACAGATAGAGCTTTTATAGATGAGCTTATGGATATTTTAATGATAGATATAAGACAGGTTAAGCCCACAGGTGATGAATTAAAAGAGAATATATTTGATGCTTTAAAAAATGGTGGACTTGCAACAGCAGACTTTTTTGAAGAAACAGACTTTGAAAAAGTAATAGACGAAATATTAGCAGGAAATACATTGCTATTGATAGATGGATTTGATAAAGCTATTATTTTATCTACAAAAGGATTTCCTAGAAGAAGTGTTTCAACAGCAGATACAGAGGTTGTAGTACAAGGCTCTAAAGAGGCTTTTACAGAAACATTTAGGGTAAATACTGTTCTTATAAGAAGAAGGATAAGAGATACTAACCTAAAACTAAAGCAGATGAGGATAGGTAAAAGAAGTAAAACAGATGTTGCCATAATGTATATGGAAGATATTGCAAGACCAGAAATACTAGAAGAAGTACAAAAACGTCTTAATATGATAGATATAGATGGTATATTAGATAGTGGATATATAGAACAATTTATAGAAGATGACTATAAATCTCCTTTTCCTCAAATGCAAATGACAGAAAGACCAGACAAGGTGGCTGCTGCTCTTTTGGAGGGAAGAATAGCTATTGTAGTAGATAATACGCCATTTGTTATAATTGTGCCAACAATATTAGCAAGTTTTTACCAATCTTCAGAAGACTACTATCAAAGATGGGAAATAATGAGCTTTATAAGGATAATACGATATATAGCAGGGGTTATAGCAGTTTGTTTACCAGGGTTATATATAGCAATAGCAGTATATCACCCTGCTATGATACCTATGGAGCTTATTTTAAAAATGGCAGAGGCAAGGCAAACTGTACCAATACCTGCTGTTGTGGAAATAGTTTTAATGGAGCTTGCATTTGAAACATTAAGAGAAGCAGGTATAAGACTACCTACAGCAATAGGTAGTACTCTTGGGATAGTAGGGGGGATAATAATAGGACAAGCTGCTGTTGAGGCAGGGCTTGTTAGCCCAATTGTAGTAATAGTTATTTCTCTTACAGCTATATGTAGCTTTGCTATACCTAATATTGCTCTTGTTGCAGGTTATAGGCTTACAAAGTATTTTATAATATTGCTATCATCATTACTTGGATTTTTTGGATTTTGGTTAGCTATATTAGTTTGCCTTATACATCTTGTAACATTAAAAAGTTTTGGTATACCTTATTTATATCCATTTGTATCTGTAAAACAATATGGCCTTAATGATATTAAAGATACAATAATAAAATTGCCAATATTTATGCTTAGAAAAAGACCAATTTTTTCTAAAGATAGCCAAAAGATAAGGCTAAGCCTTAATAAAAACAAGAAAGAGGATATTAACTAAGGGGGATAGAAATGTTTGCAGATAACAACTTTATAACTATAAGACAATTAAGGTTACTTTTAATATTAGATATTTTTGGTATGGGTATAAGTATTTTGCCACAAAGGGCAGTACATTTTGGAGGCCAAAATGGTTGGATACTTATTTTAATTGGGTTAATTTTTTCGCTATTTTTTTTGATACTAATAAACCAGGTTGCAAAAATATATCCTAACGACAGTTTTGTAGATTATACTTGTAAAATTTTAGGTAGACCTTTAGGTATTCTTATAAGTTTTGGATTTATTATAAAAATTATGATAGGTGTAGCAATGGAAATAAGAATTTTTTCTGAAATATTAAAAGAAATAATGCTTTTTAATACACCTTTTTGGGTAATATCTTTTAGTATGTTAGTTTTGGGGTCTTATATGGCTAGCAAAGGATATGAAGCTAGAGGTCGTATAGCAGAGGTACTTATTTTTATTGTTTTTATACCTTTAGCATTTGTATTTTTTATATCTATCTTTGATATAGACTTTTCTAACTTAAAGCCATTTTTTAAAGAAATTGATATTAAGTATGCTTTAAAAGGCAGTGGATATATGTTATTTTATTTTACAGGGATAGAATTTATATTTTTAGTATATCCATATATTAAGGAAAAAGAAAAAATACAAAAAGCTACTATAGGAGCAATAATAACAGTAGGTATTATAATGACAGTTATTACAACTATAACAATAGCAAGGTTTGGCAAATATGATATTATGCACCAAATGTGGCCTGTGTTAGAAATAATGGATACAATAGATTTGCCAGGGTCTTTTATAGAAAGGCAAGATGCTTTAATAATGACATTTTGGATAATATCTATTTTTATGATGGTTAATGCAGGTATGTTTTTTGCATCATTAATATTTAAGGATATAGCAAAAATAGGAACTCATACTAAGTTTATATGTATATGTTTACCTATAGTGTATTTTATATCATTTTTACCATCTAATATAACAGTAGTATATAAAATAATTGATATAAGTTATTTTACATTTGGTACTTTTTATATAGTTATCTTACCAATAGTTTTATATGTAGTAGCTAAGGTAAGGGGGTTAAAAAGTGAAGATATTTAAAATGTTTTATGTAGTGCTTTTTGGGTTGTTTTTAACAGGTTGCTTTGATAAAGTGGAATTAGAAGAAAGAGCATTAGTTTTGGCAATAGGTGTAGACAAATATACTGAAGAAAATGATACTAATATAGAAAAAACAGGAGAAGAAAAAAGATTAATTGTTTCTATGGCTATGCCAGAAGTATCAGAAGGGGAGAAAACAGGAAGCACCGACCCTATGAGTAAAGAAAAAGAGAATAGTAGTGTAAACGAAGCTATAAAAGTAGCAGAGGGTTCGTCTGTTGCATCTACAATAGAGCTAATAGACACTTATATGAGTAGAAATTTATATTATGGACATACGAAAGTAGTTGTTTTAGGAAAGGAAATATTACAAGATGAAATATTGCTAAGAGAAACAATAGATGCACTGGAAAGAAATAATGAAATAAGCAGAAAAATTATAGTTTTGGGAACTACAAAAACAGCAAAGGAAATTTTGCAAACAATACCAAAAGATGAAAAAATGCTTGGTATATATATAAATGATTTTTATAAAAATAATAAAAAAAATTCTTCTTTTACTTATAGAGTAGATTTAGAAGATGTTATACAACAACTACTATCAACAAAAACTACTGCTATACCTAACATACAAATTGTAGATGAAGATGTAAGATTATCTGGTCTTATAGTATTAAAAGATAATAAGTATACAGGATATTTAGACGATGCTACAACTAAAGGTATTTTATGGATAATAGATAAAAAGTCTTTAGGTGAGATACCTATACCTTTTGAAAATGGATATGTATCTACCTCTATTTTTAAAAAGAAAGTAGATAAAAATTTTTACGAGCAAAATGATAAAATAGCTTGTAAAATTACTATTGATATAGAAGGTAATATATCAGAATATACTTTAGGTAAAAATATAATGATAGATACAGAAAAATATAAGATGATAGAAGATGAAATATCTAATTATATAGAAAAAGAAATAGAAAATT
>NZ_CAUWHO010000087.1:0-4686 GCF_963558545.1 uncultured Tyzzerella sp.
ATTACTATATATGAGGGTATGATAGCTATTAAAAAGGAAGATACCAAAAAATTAAATTTAGAAGATTTAAAAAGTTGGGAGAATTATATAACAAAGCATATAAATACAATAAGGGAGCATAACAACATAAAGCGAGAAGATTTTGAGTTTATATGTGCAGTACACGAGAAAGATATAAACTATCATACCCATATACTTTTTTGGGATAAATCTCAAAAGGTAGAAAAGAATTTTTTGTACCCAAGTATTCCCAATAAAATAAGAAAACAACTTATAAAAGATACTTTTGCAGATGAAATACTTAAATATGCAAAAGAAAAAGATTTAGCAGTTAAAAATGTTAGAGAAATTACCGACAAGTTAGTAGATGATTTTATAAATGATATAAAATTACTTGATAATAAAAAATATAACAAACTAAAAGAGAAAGGAATATTTAAAGGAGAAAATTCAATGTCAAATAATGAATTTATAGAGCATATTTTTAATGAAAGTTATAAAATAAAAAAGATGATACCTAAAGGAAGAATAGCTTATGAATTTTTAGAGCCAAGTGTTAAAGAAGAAGTTGATAAGCTAGTTAGTTATATAATTGAAAATAATGAAGATATAAAAAAATTAGTAGATGATTATGTAGAAGCTAAACTAGACATTGCAAGTTTTTATTCAGATAAATACCTTGATAAGCAAGAAGAACAGTATAGAAAAGAAATAGAAAAAATAATAGCTAATAAAATTTTAGGTATTGTAAAATCTATAAATAGATTAGAAAATGAATTTAAAAAACAAGAAGTAATAGAAAATAAACAGAAAAGACTTATTAAACAAACTATATTTGATTTAATAAGTCTTTTTTATGTTAAAGGAGAACGAGAAAGAGAAAACTATAATAGTATATTAAATGAAATAGTAACAGAGCTTTCAAAGGAGGCTAAAAAAGAAATATATCTTAAAAACAGGGATAAAGGGTATGAAAGATAATGAAGAAAAAAGAAAAAATATTAATATTAATATTTTTATCACTTTTAGGCTTTATAGCAAATGTATATTTAAGTGAAATGTTAAATACAGTTTTGCTAGGAAATGAAATAAACATTGAAAATTTAGAGTTTTTTAGTAACTTAAAAGATTTATTTATAAATGAAGATAAAAGAAAACTATTTTTATTACTTGAGTGTTGCAAGTATTTAGGAATAGTTTATTTTAGTTTACAAAATAACAAGCCGTATCAAACAGACTTAATTAAAATTACTGAAGATATTTACACACCAAAACAAGTTGGGCAATATCAATATGGTTCATCAAGGTGGCTTACTAACAAAGAAAAGGAGAAAGAGTTTGCCTATTTTATATTAAATCCTAAAGATAAAAATATTAAAAAACTTATAAAAAATGGAGAAAAAGCTATTGAAAAAGTTAAAAAACAAACACTTACTAAAAAAGAAGAAATTAAAAACAAAGAAGATAAAGGAGAAAATCAAATTGAAAAGGAAGCCTATCTACAAAAACAACAAAATTTACAGAATTTTAAAAGCAAAATTAAACAAAATAATATTTGCCAACAATTACAAAAGATTAATGTAAAAGTAAAGGAGAAAAAAGACTATGCAAAAGAAATGGCTAATTCATTTAAGGATAAGGTGTTAAATAATAAGTCCTTAAAAATAGAAGAAAAAAAGGGAGATGATAAAACAAAAATTATTGAAAAAGGTGGCATTGTAATAGGAATGACAAAGGAGGGAGATAAAGAAAAAATACATTATATAAAAGATGACGTACATACGCTTGTAGTTGGAGCTACTAGAAGTGGTAAATCAAGGTGTTTAGTAATTCCAAGTATTTGTACCATAGGACTATCTGGTGAAAGTATGGTTATATCAGACCCTAAAGGAGAGTTATTTCAATATACAAATGAATATTTAAAAAGTTTAGGTTATGATGTTATTTGTCTTGACTATAAAAATCCTAATAAAAGTACAAGGTATAACTTACTTCAACCTGTTATAGACGCAGTAAATAATGGAGATATGGAAAAAGCCGAAATGTATGCTTGGGATATAACTAACATACTTGTTGGGGACAATGTTTCTAATGAAAGGATATGGGAAAATGGAGAAAAATCGGTAATAGCAGTTGCGATTTTAAGTGTAGTTTTAAACAATATTGAAGATTATTCTAAATCAAAAGAAGAATACCAAAATTTAACTAATGTATACTGGTTTATAGCAGAAATGAATAAAAAAATAGAAGATAAATACCCTATTGATTTATTTATAGAAAACTTACCACAAAATCACCCAGCAAGAGCATTATTATCTATATCAGAAGTTGCACCAAGTAGAACAAGAGGTAGTTTTTTTACATCGGCACTTACAACTTTAAGATTGTTTACAAGTAAATCTATATATAACATAACAAATACAAGTGATTGTAGACTTGAAGATATAGGAAGAAAAAAACAAGCTATATTTTTTATTCTTCCAGATGAAAAAACTACATATTATCAAGTAGCAAGTTTAGTTGTATCTCAATTATATGAATTATTAGTAAGACAAGCAGATGAACGAGGAGGACGACTTAAAAATAGAGTAAACTTTATATTAGATGAGTTTGGCAATTTTGTAAAAATAAGTGATTTTACTAACAAGCTAACAGTTGCAGGTGGACGTGGTATGCGTTTTAATCTATTTTTACAATCTTTTGAACAATTAGATATGAAATACGGCAAAGAAGAAAGCCATATAATAAAATCTAACTGTCAAAACTGGGTGTATTTACAAGCAGATGACGAAGAAACTTTACAATCTATTTGTAATAAGTTAGGTAAATATACAACAAGTGCTTATCAATTATCTAGTAATCACGCAAAATTTACAAATCCTAGCTCATCACATAGTTTAAGCCTTGTATCAAGAGAGTTACTCACAACTGATGAAATAAGAAGAATAAAGCGACCTTATCAAATAGTTATGGGAAGAAGCTATCCTTGTATGTCTATTGCAGATGATTTAAGAAAATGGTATTTTAACACAATGTGTGGGCTTGGAGATGAAGAGCATAACAGAAAAATAAGACAAAAACGAGAAAACGAAAGAGAAATTATAACTATAAATAGTGAAATTAAGCTATGGAATATTTGGAATTGTTATAAATCTATGATTAAAAATAAAGCCTTTGAAAATAGTATAAATAATATTAAACCAAAAGTTAATGAAAATAATAAGCCTACTATAACTAACACTATGAAAACAAGTAAAATAAATTTAAGTAAACAAAATAATAAAAGTGATGGAGGAAATAATATTGAAGAAAATATGTAATTTTTTAAAAGTAGGTATGTCTAGTATGGTACTTACTTTTTTTCTGTTTTTAAATAAAATTTATGCAAGTAATATAGGAAGTAGTCAAATTGCTAAAGGACTTGATAAACTGTTAAAAGATTTAACAAGTTGGGCATACAAAATAATACCTGCTGTTGGTACAGTTTTAGTAATATACTTTTTTATAAGGCGAGGTTCGTCAGATGAAATGGATATAAAAAAGTGGGACAATAGAATTAAAACTTGTATTATTTCAACAGTTGGAGCAGTTTTAGGTGCAGTAATAATCGAATTAGCAATTTCTTACTTTAAATAAAGGAGTTATGTTTTATGGCAATTATACTTTTAGCATTAATAGGTGCATTATTAACAGGGTGTATAGCTTTAATAGATGACTTGCTAGGTAGTGTTTTAGATATTTGCTTGTATGCAGATAAATATATGACAGGTTCAAATGGTAATAATCTAGTAGATGGATTATTTAGTGTAGCACTTGGTACTGGTGTGTCGTTAATTATATTAAAATTTTTGAAAAAAGGTTTTGAATGTTATGTGCTATGGACAGATGGAGATGCAGATTCAAAGCCTTTTTTAGTTTTAACAAGATTTTCACAAGCAATAATAATAGCAATATGTTTTCCAACACTATATACATTTATTGCACAAATAACAGAAAGCCTTACAAATGAAATATTAGTTGTTGTAGGTGCAGACACTAACTACGATTGGCTTAATTGGGCAAATGCAATAATATCTTTAGGCTTGGTAAATGCAATATTTGGCTTAATATTTGTTATATGTTATTTTATTTTGTACTTTCAATTTTTAATGCGTGGACTTGAAATACTTATTTTAAGAATAGGTATGCCTTTTGCTTGCGTTGGTTTACTTGATAATGATAAGGGAGTTTTTAAGCCATATATGAATAAATTTATTCAGTCAATGTTTGCTTGTATTATACAAATAGCTTTATGCAAGTTGGGTATAGGTTTAATGTTAAATATGGGAATAAATATGAATATGTTTTGGGGAATAGCTTGTCTTGTACTTGCAATAAAAACACCTAGATTTTTATCAGAATTTTTAATACCAACAGGTGGTGGAAGTTTTGTAAATAATATATATCACTCAAGTAGATTAGTTGGAATGGCTAAAAATTTAATAGCTAAAAAAGGAGGGTGATTAAAATCATAGATGAACTTTCAAATATAATGATAGGTATAATAAGAACAGGAGTTATACTTAGATTTATATTTTGTATGATGACTATGCAAAAGGCAGATGATGAAGTGGAGGGAATGAAAAAAAGAGCAATAAATTTAGTTATATTTTATATAATAGCAGAGAGTATATTTCAAATAAAAGA
>NZ_CAUWHO010000088.1:0-4054 GCF_963558545.1 uncultured Tyzzerella sp.
ATAAAGAAATAGAACAACTAATAAAAAAACATATTTTAGAGTTTGAAAAAATAAATGGTGAAATTAAATTAGATAATAATGAATAATAAAAATAATAGTTTTAATTATATAACTTAAAGCTATTATTTTTATCTCCCTCCACCTTTGCCCATATATTCAAGTTTATATTCTGGTATTGTAAAGTTTATATGTAGCCTTTTTGCTCCAGCCATAAATAAGGCGTGTCCTCGTTTTTTAGCAAGGAGTAAATCTTGTTCAGCTTCTGTTAAATCATAAAGCCTCGTTGTTTCTTTTAAGTTTTGCCCATCTGTTCCCATAAGTATTTTGTATGTAGGTATATCTAAAAGTGCTTGTCCATATTGTTTTATATTATCGCTTAAAAAATCTACTACACTATGGGATATTACTGCCAAGCTTCCCTCATACTTTCTAACTCTTTTCATCATATTTCTTAAATATACAAGTGATCGAGGCACTTTTCCATCTATCATTAAATAACTTTCATCACATATTAACATTATTTTTTCATCTCTATTTTTACATATCTTTTCCCAACAACAAGTAAGTATATTAAAATATTGTGTCCTTTTTACACTATCATAAGTCCCTTGTAAGCCGTTTGTATCAAAACATATAAAGTTAGAATTATCTTCGACAGTTGTATGCCCATTCCATATAAAACTATCACTACCTATTGCTATATCTGATAGTAAAATTGATATTTCTGACAAAGTATTATTTTTTGTAATTTTAAATTCTTCTAAAATTAAGTCATATAAATCTTTAAAAGTTGGAAAATCTTCTGACTTTAACCTTGATACATCTGTATCCCAGTCTATACCAAAATTATTATATAACTTTATTAAACAATTTTTTAAAATAGCCATTTGCATATCTGTTAGAGAGCTATTATATAAACTAAAAAATATTTCTAAATTTTTTATATGTAATGCTAAATCATTTATACCATTATCCCCATTAAATAGCTTTTCCGTTTCGCTTTCATCATCTTTAGGTAGTGGTCTTATTTGTAGTGGATTTATTTTTCCTTTTGTTCCACCAACTGCATTTATGAGATTGCCTCCCAAGTTTTTACATAACTCTTTATACTCTGACTCTGGGTCTATGCAAACTATTTTAGTATTGTTCATATATTCACTAATTATTATATGTTTTATAACAGTAGACTTGCCAACGCCACTATTTCCCATTATTACAATATTTGAATTTGTTCTATCACTCTCCCTTTTCCATATATCTGTAATAACAAGTCCTCCGTTGCTATCACTTGCAAAATAATAACCTGTTCCGTCATTAAAACCACTTCTTGCAAAAGGAAATCCCCCTACAAAAGTTGATATAGGTACAATTTTTTGCAATATATTTTCTATTTTCTCACGATTAGTAAAAGTCGGATATATATGTTTAAAAAGCTCTTTTTGTAAATTTGGTATTGCTCTCATTTTACACTTTAAAACACTTATCATACTTTCTGAACGCCTACAAACTCTTTTAAAATTTTGTTCATCTCTTGCCATTGTTGCAACACAAACTGTCATAAGTGCTACTGTTTCATTTTCCCTATCTATTTGCATTATAATTTTTTCTCCGTCTTCTGCCGATTTTTCTGCCCTTTGTCTAGTTAAAGTATCTTTTGAAGATGATGCTATACTTCTATCGTATGCAATATTTCTTGATATTGCACTTATTAAATTTGTATTATCAACGGGCTTTATTCCTATTGTTACAACTGTGTTAGGTATATTTGTTATTTTAGATAGCCATTCACTTTTTACTTTATTAGGGTATTTTATAATACCATAAATTTTAGTAAAACTTTCGCCTATATGTAAAGTATTTTTATTAAATCTCAAGCCTATTGGCGTTAATATATCAAGCATTGGATTAGTTTGTTTTTTCTTATTTTTTATATTTATTTTTTTAGCCATAATTTTCTCCTTAATTTTGTATTATCGGTATATCTTTTGTAAAATCTGTATCTTCTAAATGAGCATAGTATGGGTTGTTTATTAAGTTTATAAATCTCATAATCTCCCTTTGATTTAATATTTCACAACCTATGTTATTTATAGTAAATTTTTCTACAAGTAACATAGCTTTCCTATATATTTCTTTTTCAATACCTTCTTGATATTTGTCCCATAAGCTTATGTAAAACTGCCTTTCTACTATATCTCCACTTAATGCAAAATTGTTCATTTCAATAATTTCTTTTTTGAGTAATTCCTTTTGACTATCATTAGAAAATTTTATCATTTCTTGCATATTTGAAATAATAGGGCTTATATCAACAGGGCGTGATACGGCTATAAATTTAAAAGGGTATTGTATTTCGGATAATTCTGCTGTTAAAGATTTTATCAAAGTTTCTTTTTCACTTTTGCTATACAAGTCTATGCTTATACTATCTACCCTTAAATACATCATAATATTGCCCTCATTAGTATATAAATATTTATCATTTATATCTTTTATATTTATAAATTCTTGAGCTGTTTCCTTATCTAAATCTTGTTCATCTTTATATTTTTTATTAGTAGAATTATTTATATATAATATCAGAATACTTCCACCTATAATCACACTCGTTAATATTATTATTGGTACTATTAATGTTTGCATTTTTTCCTACTTGATAAATCGGACCACCCGTTCAACAGGTGGCTTGCTCTAGCCCTATAAGGGCATTTTACTTGCTACGTCTTAAGACGTATTGAAATATTTTACAACTGCATATTTTCCACAAGTACCCCTTTAAGGGGTTATTTTTGTTGTTTGTAAATTTTTAAATACTATTTTTTACAATCTTATAATACTTATTTTATTTATATATTATAATGCTTAATATTTTCACTTGTTCTATATATCTGATAAAAATTATATTAATTGTATGCTTATAGAATATTTTTCTACTCATCGGCACAGCCTCTTTTGAACCACGTATAGAACACGTGGTATTCTGTATACAATAAAAAGGCATAATTTTAAAAATTACGCCTTTTAAAAAATAACTAAAAAATTTATACTATTAAAAATCTTTCTTTAAATTTTCATAAAATTTATTTATCTCTGCTAATTCTTTTGTAGTTAATTGTTGCTGCACTTCTATTTTGTGTTGTTGTATTTCTAATGATTTTATTATATGTTCTTTGTTTTCATTATATTTTATTTTTTCATTTATTACTTTTAGTGCATTTTCTAAATAACTAAGTTTTTCTAAAATATCTATTTCTTGTTTCAATTTATCTATATCTAGTCCGTATTTATCAACATCTTTCATTATATAAATATAAAACGGTATATATGTAAGACACAATATAATAAATAGTAAGCAAATGAAAAAAAATTCATCATAAAATTTATATTCTTTTTGCCAATCAATAATTATATAGTTCAAATTTAAAACAATACCAAAAAGAGTTATAACATTTAAACACTTGAAAAATGAATGTCCAGCTTTATTCATCAAAATATATTGCATTAAAATTACTTTTTTATCCTCAAGATTATTAGTATTTTTATATAATTTTTTTATATCCTTTTGTTTAGAGTTGTACTCACTAAAAGTTTTTGCAATCAAACAAAAAATACATAAAAAAACAAACACAGTAATAGCTATATATAACATAATATTCCTCAATTCTAATATAATAATATATATATAAAGTATAATATATTGAATTGAATTTGTCAATAGTTTAGTAACCTGTTTTAGGTAACTTACCATCAAACGTTGGTGTTGTACTTATTACTGTTGTTGTAAATTTATCTTCGTGTTTTACTGTTTGCATATCGTACTTGCCACCAACTGTAAGTATGTTAGTAAATTGTTCATTTTTCTTAACATTACTATTTACTTTTGCATAAATAAATGGCTTTTCAACTTCTCTAAAGCCTATGCCTACTCTATCAAATTCATATCTTAAATCTGTAATATATTCATCTTTTTGTAAGCCTTTAGTTAAATCTATTTCATATACTCTATCTGTAAATAAGTTATCTTGAAGAATTTTAAATTGACTATTTTTATTAG
>NZ_CAUWHO010000089.1:0-4054 GCF_963558545.1 uncultured Tyzzerella sp.
TTATTATTTATATTATTTAACTATAATATACTAAAAAAGGCTATATATAATATACATAACCTTAAATTTTATATTATTATATTTTAAATTATAAAAATTTTATTATATTATAAATATTTATAACTACTAAAAAAACTAAAACAAATATAAAAAATTTTTGTGTTTTATTATTATCCATTTTTTTAGATATAATACTACCTATTAATGCTCCCAAAATACCACCTAAGCACATAAAAATAAGATTTATATATTTAAAGCTAGGTATACCTATACAAAATGTTAATATTAAGCTAGCTAATTGAGAAAAAAACACAACTATTAAAGATGATAAAGCAGTTTGCTTAGCATCTAAAGAATAAAAATAATAAATAACTACAATATTTATAGGGCCTCCTCCTATACCTAAAAAAGATGATATAATACCTAACAAACAGCCTAATATTATAGTTATTACTTTAGATTTAATATTTTTAGATTTTAATTTATGACTAATAAACATATATACCAAAATTAAAATATTTATTATAAATAATAAAATAGATTGTACTAACCCTACTGCATCATTATTAAAATTTTTTGATATAATATCAAATATTTGCTTACCTATTATACCTCCAATACTTGCTCCTATACCAAGATATATAGGGATAGTAATATTTAGCTTTACATTTTGCTTTCTACTTCTAAATAAAGACACAATGGCCATAGATAAAACAGTACAACCAGATAAAAAACTTAATGTAGGTATCCCCATAATATTTAAGCTATCTACAACTGGCTTTATTATTATGCCTCCACCTATACCACTAATAGCACCTACTATACAAGCTATTAAGCATACAAAAAATAATATTAATCCCATAAAAATACCCTATCTGTTATCAACGTGTTTCATATAATTTACAACCATCAAAGCTAGTTTAAATGTTAAGGCATCATCAAATACCCTTATATCAAGCCCTGTTGTTTTTTCTATCTTTTCTAGCCTATAAACAAGAGTATTCCTGTGTATGTATAACTTTCTTGCTGTTTCTGATATATTTAAGTTATTTTCAAAAAACTTATATATAGTAGTTATAGTTTCCTCATCAAATGTATCTGGCAAGTTTTCTTTAAAAATTTCATTCATAAACATTTTACATAGATTAACTGGTAACTGATATATTAGCCTACCAATACCAAGTGTATTATATCCTATAATATTTCTACCATTATAAAATATATCCCCAACTTCCATAGACATTTTAGCTTCTTTATAAGATTTAGATATATATTTTAAATCATTTACAATAGTGCCATAAGCCACTTTAGCTTTAACCATTATTTCAGTGTTAAACATATCGACTAAAATATTAGCTACTTTTTCCACTTCTTCATAAGAAATATCCTCACCTATATCTTTTATTATTATAATACTTTTTTCATTTACTGCTGTTATATAATCTCTATTATTTTCTGCAAATATGTTCTTTATCATTTCTAATGAACTGCTATCTTTATCATCATAAGCCTTTACAATCATAACAACTCTATTGGCGTTGTTTTCTATATCTAGCTTTTTAGCTCTGTTATATATATCTACCAAAAGCATATTATCTAACAATAAATTTTGTATAAAACCATTTTCGTCAAGTTTTTCTCTATATGCAACTATTAAATTTTTTAATTGGCTAACACATATTTTACCCATAATATAACAATCTTCAGAATTACCTTTTGTTATAACAACATAGTTAGAAGATATGTCATCTATTACCTTAAAAAAGTTGTATTCACTAATAGATTGCATTTCTACCATAGAATTAAAAAAATCTATAATATAATCTTTTGATATGTTATTAACTTTAAATGTAGTAGCACATATTTCTCCATTAATATTAACTACACATAAATCTACCTTACTTATTATTTTTAAATCTTCTATTACATTTTTTATTACTTTATTGCTAAGCAACTATTTCCCCTCACTTTTCTTATTTATACAGTACGGTCTACATTTTTAATATTTTCATAATTAGTTTACCTATAATATACCCTAAAAATAAAATAATAGCATATATAAATATATAAATTGTAGCACTCAAATTATAGTATATAAATATAGTTGGTATATAAATTATAGTACAAATAATAGGATATAATATATTACTTTTTTTATTTAAACTATACATTATACTGGATAAAAAACAAACAGATGGCATTATAACTAACAAACTTAATATAGCCATACCCATATCTTTAATTAATACTGGTAGTCCATAAAAAACTATAACAATGGGAACAAGATATAATAGCTCTCTTTTTCCAATTTTCATAAAATCATCTCCTTAAAGTTAATATTTAATATATACGTAATTTTTATAAATATAGTCTTATAATAGTACTCTTTATAAAACTATAAAAAAATAGTATAGCTTTATATTTTTACAACAAAGATATAAAACTATACCTATAAATAAATATTATCTCATACTATTAGTTTTTGGCTCTTCATAAGTTTCTCCAAATGTTTCAACAGTAACTTTAGCCATTTTTTGTTCTTCTCTTGGTCTGTCAGAAAAACTAGTATCAACAGTTGCTATTTTATCTACATTTTCCATACCTTCTATAACTTGACCAAAACTAGCATAAGAACCATCTAAATGTGGTGCATCTTGGTGCATAATAAAAAATTGAGACCCAGCAGAGTTAGGGTGTTGAGAACGTGCCATAGATATAACACCTCTTTTATGCTTTAAGTTGTTTTCAAATTTATTTAAAGCAAATTCGCCATCTATACCATATCCAGGACCACCCATACCATTTTTTTCTGGGCAACCACCTTGTATCATAAAACCTTCTATTACTCTGTGAAAAATAAGTCCGTCATAAAAGCCTTTATTTATAAGGCTTATAAAGTTATTTACTGTATTAGGAGCAACCTCTGGCATAAGCTCCACTTTTATAATATCTCCATTTTCCATTTCTATTGTAACAATAGGATTTTTACTCATTATATGTACCCTCCAAAAATTTTATTGTATAATTTTTACTTTATAAAAACTATTTATATATTACATTTATTTTTTATATATGTCAACATTTAATAACTTGTATTTTCTTTCTGATTCTTTGTATAGCATTGTCGATAGATTTTTCGTCTTTTTCTAGCTTTTTGGCTATTGTTGCATAGCTTCTCCCTTTTAGGTAAAGCTTTAATACTTGCTTTTCTAGTCCACTTAAATTTTGATTTATTTGTTCTTGTAATATTTTTACATTTTCTTTATCTATAACTATTTCTTCTGGATTTAAAACTTTACTTTCTTCTAGTTTATCAATGTATGTAGTTTCACTATCTTCTTCATAAGCTAGCATATTTAAAGATAGATAAGAATTAAGAGGCAAATGTTTCTTTCTATTTGCTGTTTTTATAGCAGTCATCACTTGCCTATCTATACAAATTTTAGCAAATGTTTGAAAACTTGCATCTGTTTTTTTATAATCTCTAATAGCTTTATATAAGCCTATCATTCCTTCTTGTATGATATCTTCTGTATCTGCACCTATAATAAAATATGCCCTTGCTCTCATTTTAACAAGATTTTTATATTTAGTTATTAAATAATCTGTAGCTTTAATATCTCCATTTTTTATAAAATCTAAAATCTCTTCATCAGTATAATTTTCATACATTATTTTTTGTTCCTTTATATATAAAATACTAAACAATACCTTAATTTTATGGGCTTGTAGACAAAGTCTATACCCTCTTCAAAAAAATAACAAGTTTATTTTTTTGATATATTCTTGGGGTAAAAAGCTGATTTACTCAAAAAAGTGCTAAAGCCCCTAGAAATCTATCTTTTACACAATCCAAAGCAAAGCCTCGTATTGTGATTAAAATTTTTACTTTAATATTATTTTGTCTACAATCTGAATTTTATTTAATCATTTTTTTTAAATATTTTGTATTTTAAAAATTGATTAAATAAAAGACCCTTTTAAAGAGCCTTTAATTAATTGGCTATGTCACAACAAACAGTTGATAAATAGCCATTTTTATAGGGGAGTATCA
>NZ_CAUWHO010000090.1:0-4052 GCF_963558545.1 uncultured Tyzzerella sp.
TAAAAAGTAATTATAAATATCCAAAATATGACCATAATATATAAGGTAAAAAAATGATAATTGATTTTATATAGTTAAAAATATATAATAAACTTATAGAAAAGGAGGTTTTATTATGAAAAATAAAAAAATTAAATTATTATGTATCGTACTGATAATGGCAATGTCAATGAGTAGTTTAATAGGTTGTTCTACTTCTGAAGTTAGTAATAATAGCACAGATAATAAATCAGAAGATGGTTCTTCTATATCTATTGAAAGAAATGAACAAGGCTATCCAGATTTAAAAGGAGAAACTATAACTATATGGCATGCTATGACAGGTGCAAATTCTCAAGCAACTAGCGACCTTGGAGAATATAAAGTTATACAGGAGCTAGAAAAGAAATTTAATATTAATATTGAATTTGTTCATCCTAAAGCCAGCAGGCTTTTCTTTAAAAGGCTACCAATCTGTGCTACAATCAGAAAATATTTGGCTTGGGTTTAGAAATACAATATTTTATGTTGTAGTAGGTACAACATTAAGTATGTTAATTACTATTTGTGGAGCATACCCATTGTCTAGAAAAAATTTTTTCTTAAAAAAGCCAATTATGTTATTTATAGTTTTTACAATGTTTTTTAGTGGAGGTATGATACCTACATTTTTAGTAGTTCAAAAATTAGGTATTACAAATACTGTATGGGCAATGATAATACCAGGTATGCTAAGTGTTTATAATGTAATTGTATTAAAAACATCTTTTGAATCTATACCAGATAGTTTATATGAATCGGCAGAATTAGATGGGGCAAATCATTGGCAAATGCTCATAAAAATTACTTTACCATTATCAAAAGCAGCATTAGCTACTATTACTTTATTTTATGCAGTTGGTAAATGGGGAGAATGGTATAATGCACTTGTTTATCTTCAAAAAAGAAGAGATTTGTATCCATTACAAATGTTTTTACGTGAGCTTTTAGTAAGACAAGAAGACTTAGATTCGTTATTATCTAGTAGTGTAGGAGCATCAGCAGACGCTTATTTATTAAAAGAAGTAATAAAATATGCAACTATTATTGTAACGACTATACCTGTTTTATGTATATATCCATTTTTACAAAAATACTTTGTAAAAGGTGTTTTAATAGGCTCAGTAAAAGAATAATAGTATGAAAAATTATTGTTAGTAATATAATAAACAAAATTTTTTTAATTTATAGTGATAGTATATAAAATATCAACATTTATTATAGGAAAGGAACTAATAAATATGAAAGATAAAATTAATTTGGCTATGATAGGTTTAGGTGCAAGGGGTATAGGCCTTTTACAATTAGTATATTTACAACACGAAGATGTGGAAATACCAGTAGTTTGTGATGTATATGAAGATAGATGTCAAGAAGCAGCAGATTTAATAGAAAAAACAGGTAGAAAAAGACCAATAACAACAACTAACTATAAAGATATATTAAATGATAAAGACATAGATGCAGTTATATTATGCACATCTTGGGATAAACATATAAATATATGTATAGAATTTATGGAAGTTGGCAAATATGTAGGTTGCGAAGTTGGTGGAGCACATTCTATACAAGAATGTTGGAAACTTGTAGAAGCATATGAAAGAACAAAAACGCCAGTAATGTTATTAGAAAACTGTATTTATGGTAGAGATGAAATGATGATAGAAAATATGTCAACACAAGGTATTTTAGGAAAGATTGTACATTGTGAAGGTGGTTATCGTCACGATTTAAGAGAAGAAATTGCATATGGAAAAGAAAAAAGACATTACCGTTTGCTTAATTATATACATAGAAATGGAGAAAACTATCCAACTCACGAGCTAGGGCCTATTGCAAAAATTTTAAAAATTAATAGGGGTAATCGTATGATAAGCCTTACATCAATTGCATCAAAATCTTGGGGTATGAAAGAATATATAAAAGAACATAAAGCAGATGATATAGAGCTTGTAAATACAGATTTTGCTCAAGGAGATATAGTAAATACAATTATAACTTGTGCTAATGGAGAAACTATTACCTTAACACTTGATACGACTTTACCAAGATATTATTCTAGAGGATTTTATGTACAAGGAACAAAAGGAATGTACTGTGAAGATAATAAATCTCTTTTTATAGAGGGAGAAGAACACGAAAAAGACCATTTTAACTGGCAAAAGCATTGGGGAAATGTAGAACAGTACCGTGAAAAATACGACCACCCTGTATGGAAAAAATATTTATCAGAAGGAATAAAACAAGGACACGATGGTATGGACTGGTTAGTATTTTGTGATTTTGTAGACTGTGTAAAAAATAAAACAGAAGTACCAATAGACGTTTATGATATGGCAGCTTGGATGTGTATTACAGCCTTGTCAGAGCAATCTATTGCTATGGGTGGGCAACCTGTTGCTATACCAGATTTTACAAATGGTGCTTGGATAAGTAGAAAATAGTGAAAAAATGAAAAAAATAAATGTACAAGAATATGGAATTATTGAAGGTAAAAAAGAGAAAGAAAATACACTATATTTAAGAAAAATATTAGAAGAATTTGGTAACAAATCTAACGTAGAAATATTTTTCCCTAGAAGTGATTATCATTTTTACCCTGAATATGCGTATGAAGAACTTATGTATATTTCAAACCATGATGATGATACAATAAAGCGTGTAGTTTTTAATCTAAAAGAAATGGAGAATATAGTTATTAAGGGAGAAAATAGTAACTTTATTTTCCATACAGAAGAAATGCCATTTTATCTTTATAAATGTAATAATATAAAAATAGAGGGTATTACAATTGATTATGAAAGAAGCACCTTTTCTGAAGGTATTGCAGAATATGTAGATTCTCACACAGTTAGAATGTTTATTGAGATAGCAAGGATATTTTAATTGAAAATGTGTATATATATCATTCTGTTTGTATGGGATTTATTGCAGAGCTTTGTGAAAATATAGAGCTTAATAGATTTAATGTAACATTTAATCCTAACCAAAAAAGAGTTTGCACAGCAAATGCAGATGGAGTACAGATGATTTATTGTAAAGGGAATATACATATCCATAATATTTTATTTGAAAATCAATTTGATGACCCTATAAATATACACGGAACGTATATAAAAGTGCATAAAATTATTAATGGAAATGAAATAATTGGACAATTAGTTCATCATCAACATAAAGGTGTTTTGGTAGGAAAAGAAGGAGATAGTATAAGGTTAGTAGACTCTGATACTATGGTTTCTAAAGGAGTTTTTACATTAGAAAAATTAAAAAGATTAAACAAAGGTTTTATTTATTTAAAATTTGATAAAGACCTTTTAGATGTAAAAGAAGGCTTTACTTTAGAAAATATTTCTTATATACCAGAAGTTTTAATTGAAAATTGTATATTTAGAAATAATAGAGCAAGGGGACTTTTGCTAACATCTAATGGAAAAATTAGAGTTAAAAACAATTTATTTCAAATCCCTGGTGCAGCAATTTTTATATCTGGAGATTGTAAAGATTGGTTTGAATCTGGTAGTACAGAGGATATAGTTATTGAAAATAATATTTTTGATAATTGTAGTTATATTAAAAGTTGGGGGAAAGCACCAATACAAATAGAGCCTAGTGCAAAAGAAATATTATTAAATGAATATTACCATAAGTCTATAATTATAAGTGAAAATGAATTTAATTGTTTTGATGATAGATTAATTTTTGCATATAATGTAGAAAAATTAGTATTTAAAGATAATATTATAAAAATGACAAATAAATATAAAGAACAGTCAGAAAAAAGATATACTCTTTCTCATATAGGGAAATTTGAAGAAATAAATAATAAATTTTAAATAAAAAAGCTAATATAAAATTTAATATATTAGCTTTTTTACTATTTGTAAATGTAATATTGTGGCACAAAAACATATAAATTTATATATAAAAATACTAGAAATTTATTGAAAACTTATATATAATATATTTAGACTAAAATTTACGAGGTGAAATATTTGAAGAAAGTAATTTGTTTAATTTTAACTATTTTTTTA
>NZ_CAUWHO010000091.1:0-3763 GCF_963558545.1 uncultured Tyzzerella sp.
TACGGTTGTTTGTATTAATTTTTACGAATAAAAATATATAGGAATACCTGTTTTTGAATACTTTGTTTTCAAAAAATTGATTATTAAAGGTTAAGCGTCTGCAAGTTTTTTATAAGTTTCTAAACGTTTTTTAGAATCTTGTTCACATAAATCAAATAATTGTTCTGCAAGCTCTGGGAATGCACGTTGTAATGATGTATAACGAACTTCACCAGATAAGAAATCTTTAAATGAAGAAGTAGGTTCTTTAGAATCTAATATAAATGGATTTTTACCTTGTTCTTCAAGAGCAGGGTTAAATCTATATAATTGCCAATATCCACAATCAACAGCTTTTTTAGATTCTTCTAAAGAATAAGTCATATTAATACCGTGGCTTATACAAGGAGCATAAGCAATGATTAATGATGGACCTGGATAGCTTTCAGCTTCTACAATAGCTTTTAAAACTTGGTTTTTATCAGCACCCATAGATATTTGAGCAACGTAAACATAACCATAGCTCATAGCCATCATACCAAGGTCTTTTTTGCGTACTCTTTTACCAGAAGCAGCAAATTTAGCAATAGCAGAAGTAGGAGTAGCCTTAGAAGCTTGACCACCAGTATTAGAATATATTTCTGTATCAAATACAAATACATTAACATCTTCACCAGAAGCAAGAACGTGGTCTAAACCGCCATAGCCAATGTCGTAAGCCCAACCATCTCCACCAAATATCCATTGAGAATTTTTAACAAGATGTTGTTTATTTTCTAATATATATTTAGCTTCTTCGCTAGTTTCTTCTTTAAGAGCAGCTATAACAGCAGCAGATGTAGCTTTAGATTCTTCACCTTTATTCATTGTATCAATCCAAGCTTGTAAAGTATCTTTTAATTCTGTATTAGATGTAGATGCAATAATAGCTTCTGCTTTTTCTTTTAAAGTAGTTCTTTGTTTATTAACACTTATAGCCATACCTAAACCAAACTCGGCATTATCTTCAAATAAAGAGTTTGCCCAAGCTGGACCGTGTCCGTTATGATTTGTAGTATAAGGTGTGCTAGGTGCAGAACCACCCCAGATAGAAGAACAACCAGTAGCATTAGCTATGTACATTCTATCACCAAATAATTGAGTAATAAGTTTTGCATATGGTGTTTCACCACAACCAGGACAAGCACCTGAAAACTCAAATAATGGTTGTTCAAATTGGCTACCTTTGATAGATTTTTTGTCCATAGGATTTTCTTTTGGAGAAAGAGCAACTGCATATTCCCAGTTAGGAACTTCATCCATTTGAGTATCTAAAGGTTTCATAAGGATAGCTTTTTCTTTAGCAGGACAAATTTCAACACAGTTTCCACAGCCAGTACAGTCTAATACAGATACTTGTATTCTGTAAGTGTAATTTTCAAAACCTTTACCAATAGCTTTTTTGCTAACAAAACCTTCTGGTGCATTTTTACCTTCTTCTTCATTAATAAGGAAAGGTCTAATAACAGCGTGAGGACATACATAAGAACATTGGTTACATTGGATACAGTTATCAATGTTCCATTCTGGAACTTCAATAGCAACACCACGTTTTTCGTAAGCTGCTGTACCATTTTCAAAAGTACCATCTTCATATCCTATAAATGCAGAAACAGGTAATTTATCACCTTGCATAGCATTTATTGGTTCTAATATTTTTGTTATAAATTCTGGTTTATCAATATTAGTTTCAAGCTTAGAGTTGTCTTCAGCATTAGCCCAGCTAGTAGGAACTTCAACTTTTTTAACAAGCTCCATACCTTTTTCAACAGCTTGTTGGTTCATAGCAACAACTTTTTCACCTTTTTTACCATAAGCTTTAACAATAGCTTCTTTCATATATTTAATAGCTTCGTCAGCAGGTATAATGTTAGCTATTTTAAAGAAAGCAGATTGTAAAACGGCATTAAAACGTTTACCAAGTCCAATTTCTTTAGCTATTGCAACAGCATCTATTGTATAGAAGTTGATTTTATTTTCTGCAATATATTTTTTTACATTAGCAGGTAAGTTTTCATCTAATTCGGCATCGTTCCATTTACAGTTTAATAAGAAGCTACCACCTTCTTTTAAACCTTCTAAAATATCATATTTATCAAGGTATGATGGTTGATGACAAGCTATAAAATCAGCAGTAGTAACAAGATATGGTGCACGTATTAATTTTTTACCAAAACGTAAATGAGAAGTTGTTAAACCACCAGATTTTTTAGAGTCGTAAGAAAAATATGCTTGAGCATACATATCTGTATGGTCACCAATAATTTTAATAGAGTTTTTATTAGCACCAACAGTACCATCAGCACCTAATCCCCAGAATTTGCAGCTAATAGTAGATTCATCTGTAACATCAATTTCTTTACCAACTTCTAAAGAAAGGTGAGTAACATCATCGTTAATACCAATTGTGAAATTGTTTTTAGGTTGGTCTAAATTAAGGTTTTCATAAACTGCTATAATTTGAGCTGGAGTTGTATCTTTTGAGCTAAGACCATATCTACCACCAACAATAGTAGCTTTTCTATCAGATTTAAAGAATGCAGTACAAACATCTTGGTATAAAGGCTCGCCAAGAGAACCTGGTTCTTTTGTTCTATCTAATACAGCTATTTTTTTAGCAGTAGTAGGGATAGCTTCTAATAATTTTTCTTGTACAAAAGGTCTAAATAAATGTACGTTTACTAAACCAACTTTTTCACCTTTAGCTCTTAAAAAGTCTATAGTTTCTGATATTGTATCACATACAGAACCAATAGCAACAATAACTTTTTCAGCTTCTGGGTCACCATAATAGTTAAATAATTTATAATCTCTACCAGTTAATTTATTAATTTCGCCTAAATAATCTTCTACTATAGCAGGAACATTATCATAGAATTTATTAGATGATTCTTTTGCTTGGAAGAAGATATCAGGGTTTTGAGCAGTACCTCTAGTAACAGGACTTTGAGGATTAAGAGCATTATTTTTAAAGCGTTTTACAGCGTCCATATCAATAAGCTCTTTAACTTTATCAAAATCTAAAACTTCAATTTTTTGAATTTCGTGAGATGTTCTAAAGCCATCAAAGAAATTTAAAAACGGTACTCTAGATTTTAAAGTTGCTAAATGAGAAACAGCTGATAAATCCATAACTTCTTGTACATTAGAAGAAGCGAGCATAGCAAATCCTGTTTGACGACAAGCCATAACGTCTGAATGGTCGCCAAATATACTAAGAGCGTGACCTGCAATAGTACGAGCACTAACGTGAATTACACAAGGTAAAAGCTCCCCAGATATTTTGTACATATTAGGTATCATAAGAAGTAACCCTTGAGAAGCAGTATATGTAGTAGCTAAAGCACCAGTAGCTAAAGCACCGTGTAAAGCACCAGCAGCACCAGCTTCAGATTGCATTTCTACAACTTGTACTGTTTGACCAAACATATTTTTTTTACCTTTAGCAGCCCATTCATCTACGTGCTCTGCCATAGGAGATGATGGAGTGATAGGGAAGATATTAGCTACTTCTGAAAATTGATAAGATACTTCAGCAGCAGCTTGATTACCATCCATAGTTTTCATAATTTTAGACATTTAAAGTCCTCCTTCTCTATAAATAAAGCTAAAATTTATAATAATTTTTAAAGCTAATTTAAAATTAATTATTATACATAGTTTTTACTATAAGAATATTATACCAAGATTATAATGTTTAGTAAATAAAAAATTAATATTTTTATAATAGTTTTTTTACATAATA
>NZ_CAUWHO010000092.1:0-3587 GCF_963558545.1 uncultured Tyzzerella sp.
GTTATTATAATTAATTTAATACTAATTTGTTTATCATAAAAAAATATTAAAATTAAAACTATACTTATTAATGGTATTATAATTAATGTTATCCAAAAAACTATTGGCAATTCTATATTAAATTTCATATTTTTTAAAATTCTTATTGTCTTTAATAATATATAACATGCTATGAGTTGTAATATCCAACCCAATATAGAGCCATAATTAACCATATTACTTATATTCAAAAATGTATCATTGATAAAAATTGTTATTATAGTATCTAAAAATGCAAGAATTAGTAATATATATACACTTAATAATATTTTATTTCTTATTGTAGTTTTATAATTAAATTGTACTAAAAATATCATTAAAGCATTTGAAAATAAAATTATTATTGGTATAGGAAATAATATGTATATTAGTGTAGATACAAAAAAATAAATTATGTATGAGAATATTTCTATATTTTTGTTAATTACTATATTTTTGAAAATTGTCATTATAGCATTTCTTATAATTAATATATTAATTATGTTATATACTATGTAAAATATATAATAATTCATATTCTAATAATACCTTTCGTCTAACAAATCAAAATAAGTTCCCTTTATGCTATTTATTCTGTTTTTACTCAATGGTAACACATCATTATTAATTAATATCATTTCTAATTCAACAGGTTTAAAAACTGTTATATTATGAAAATTGACTAATATAGATTTACTTATCTTTATAAAGTTATTTTTCTTAACAATTTCTTCTATATTATTTAAAGTTTCTCTAAAAATATATGTATTATCAATAGTAACAATTTTTATATTTTTTGATAGTTTTACTGATTCAAAGTATAATATATTTTTATATCTTATTCTAAAAGTATCATATTTTACCTTAAATACAAATTCATTTTCTTGTAAATCTATATCATTTAGAATGTCTTTTACAACTTCTATTATTTTATTTTTATTTAATGGCTTTATCAAAAAATTAGTTGGTTTTAAATCAAATAAATCCATAGCATATTTGTTAAAAGATGAAATATAAATTATTTTACTATATTTATTATTTAATTTTTTTCTTATATATTTACCAACATCAACTCCTGTTAAATTGCCTATTTCTATATCTAAAAATATAATATCATAAATATTTTCATTTTTTAAGTATTTTATAAACTCTTGTCCATTATAAAAAACATCTACATTAAATTTTAAGTGATATTTTTTTAAATATTCTATTAAAATATTTTCAAGTTTAACGCAAATATTATTATCATCATCTAAAATGGCTATATTTATCATATAATATACCTCCAAATATTATATCAGTATATAAAATAATTTTTTAACAATTATCTGTATAGTATTATATAATATTATATTTTAAGTTTCAATATTTTAATATTTATAAATACTTTATTATATTTTAAATTACCATTTTATTATCTTTAATATCCTTTATCTTGATTTTTAAGATAACACTCTTTTCTTCCATCTTTTGATAATTCTCATTTCACAATGTTATAATTTTTTCTTTCATTTTCTTGTTTAGAATAAAAAGGCTTATTAAATTAAATATACTTTTTGGAATAGCAACCTAAAATTATACAAAAATAAATGGGACAAACTTAGGTTTAAGCAATATTTTTATTTAAAAATTGAATTGGATATAAACTCCCTAAAGAATTATGTATTCTAAAATTATTATACCAATTCACATAATCTAAAAATTTTAATTCTAATTCTTCAATATTTTGGTTGTTTGTCAATAGTTGGGGTGAATTTTTTTAAATTAGTCGATATTGACAAATAAATTTTTATTAATTATTTTTTCATTGTTAAATTTTACTAATAAATCTATTGTAATTCTTTACTCATTAGATTTATTAGTATTTTTTATTTATTTATATATTATCATATAAATATTAATTTACGTCAACAAACACACAAATAAAGCTAATTTCACTTCATTTTTTGAAATTAACTTATAGTATTGTTTATATAATTTTAATAAGCATTATATTAGCTTGTATAAATTTTTTCTTCCTTTTTATATGCAAATATGTGTAATATTCTATTTCTAAACCTTATAAAATTCCTATAACCATAAGCATTGCGTTTTAATACTTTTATTTTATTGTTGCAACCTTCAATAAAACCATTAGTATATGGTACTCTAAAAGAATTTAATATACCATCACTCCATTTAATCATTGTATTAGCACAGTTTACAAATGGCTTCAAACCACTTATTTGAGCGTTTAGTATCCATTTAGATAATAGATTTTTAGCTTCATCTCTATTTTTAAAGTCCATTAATTTCAAAAAATCTTCTTTTAAATTATGAGCTATTAGTATATTTCTCGATTTATAAAGCATATAATTTACTTCCACTTTTTCTTCTTCTGTTAAAAAATCAAATCTTTTAGTTAATAAACTTTTTGATTTTTTAAAATATCTTCTATATTCTTTATAAAACTTCTTCTGTTCTTCCTTTCTTACATTTTCAAAAGCCCATATACATTGTCTTGTCCAATGATACTTATCTACAATAAATGTTGCATTTTTAAAAAATGTTTCTCCTAAATCTTTGTATGGTCGCCACATATCACTAACAAAGTATTTTACACTTTTTCTTTTTTGATTTTTTACATAATCAACTAAATCTGCAAATTTTCTGCTAGGTAAAATATCTAATACTTTTTTTGTTTTTGGGTCTGCAATAATACAATTATATTTTTCTCCACCTGTATTTCCCTTAAATTCATCAATAGAAAAAACTTCTACATCTATTAAATCTGCTTTAGGATAATTAAGTCTGTCAAATGCTCTAATAATTGTATTTGTAGATAACCCTAACTCTCTACCTACACTTGTAAAAGAATGTGTTGTTCTTAACATCTCGAGTATTTTAAAAAATAGTCTTTTGGTCATTCTTTGCCTTTTATTTAAAAATATATTTTCTTCTTGGAATACTTTACCACACTTACATTTATATCTTCTCTTTTTCAATATAATATATGTTTTTTTACCTAAAATATCCAAATCTCTAAGTTTTTGATTGTAATAATCGTGTACTCTAGTTACTTTATTTTTGCATTTAGGACAAATATGTTCTTTTTGTTCTAGTTTTAAGTATATTTGTATTTGTTCTTCATCATTTAATACATTTTCTATTATCACATCATCTAATTCTATAAAGTTTTTTATAATATCATAATCCATAATATACTTTTCTCCATACTACATTTAGCCTGAAAATATTTTTGTTACTCTGTTTTTAATATATCTAATGCTTTTTCTAAAAATTTTGAATAACTCAATTGATTTTTCTTGCAAAATTCGGTAATGTTATTATACAATTCTGGTTTTAATCTAGCAGTGAATTGTTTATAAGTTTTATTGTTATATTTATTTTTTCTAGCTGTAGCTTTACTTCCCATATTATCTCTCCTTTTAATTAATTATTTTATAATTACATATATAATAACATAGTGCTTGCACTATGTAAAGTTGTTTTATATTTTGTATTAAAAAAAGGGCAATTTGCCCTTTAATATTACACAAAACATAAACTAAGTATAGTTTGGCTCATAA
>NZ_CAUWHO010000093.1:0-3576 GCF_963558545.1 uncultured Tyzzerella sp.
CATTAAAATTACCAACACCTTTATTAGGGAATACTATCTCCTCTATATCAATTATTTCTTCTACATACTTTTTAGCCATAAAAATCTCCTTTAATAATAATTAATCAATAATTATAAATTAAAAAGACTTTATTTTAATTAACATTGTTTATATTATATATTTAAATCAATTATTTAGATAGTTTATATCTAAAAATAGATACTTATAAATATTTTATTTATAAAAATTAAAAATATATTCTATATAAAAATGAAATAAAATAAAGTCTTTATTATAAAATTATTTGTATATAGTACCACCACCAAGAACATACTCTCCGTCATAAAAAACAGCAGCTTGACCTGGAGTAACAGCTCTTTGAGGTTGTTCAAAAATGGCTTCTACCATATTATAATCCACTTTTCTTATTATACAAGGAGATTGCTTTTGGCTGTATCTAAGTTTACCTAAAACTTCAACTTCACCTTGTATATCTTCAACGCTCATAAAGTTAAAATCTTTTATCAACACTCTATTTTTAAATAATCCGTCATTTTCAGTTAAAACAACTTCGTTTTTGTCTGCTTTAATTTCAGATACATACATAGGTTTACCAAAAGCTATCCCAAGCCCTTTTCTTTGACCTATAGTATAATTAGCTATACCTTTATGCCTTCCTAATATATTTCCATTAATATCTATAAAGTTTCCTTGTTTAATATCAATATTAGAATTTTCTTTAATAAATTTTGAATAATCTCCGTCAGGCACAAAACATATATCTTGGCTATCTGGTTTATTAGCAATTATAAGTCCAATATCTTTTGCAATTTTTCTAACTGTATCTTTATCATAATCACCAATTGGCATTAAAGTTTTTTCTAATTGAAATTGGGTTAAGTTGTATAAGGCATAAGTTTGGTCTTTAGCTTCTGTATTTGCTGTTTTAATAGTATACCTGTTAGTTAAAGGGTGTTTTACTATTCTTGCATAATGACCAGTAGCTATATAATCTGCACCTAATGCTAAAGCTTTGTTTAAAAGACTTTCCCATTTTACATATCTATTACAAGCAATACAAGGGTTAGGGGTTAATCCTTTAGAATATTCATCTATAAAATAATCTATAACATTTTGTTTAAATTCTTTTTTAAAATTTAAAACATAATAAGGTATATTAAGCTTTCTGGCAACACTTCTAGCGTCATCTACTGCAGAAAATCCACAACACCCTCCATTGTCTTCAAGGCATTCTCTTTCTTCATCTTGCCATATTTGCATAGTAATACCTATAACATCATAGCCTTGTTCTTTTAATAAATAAGCAGTAACAGAACTGTCAACGCCTCCACTCATACCAACTACAACTTTTTTCATAAATATCCCCTATTCTTCATTTTCAATATGATGATGGTGGTCAGAATCTTTAGGAGCTTCTAAACCTTCTATTGTTATATTATTTTTCTTAGCATAATCCCATAAAGCAGATTGTAAAGCTTCTTCTGCAAGGCAAGAGCAATGTACTTTAACAGGAGGTAGCCCATCTAAAGCTTCCATAACAGATTTATTTGTTATTTTAAGAGCTTCTTCAATAGTTTTTCCTATTATAAGCTCAGTTGCCATACTACTTGTAGCAACAGCAGCACCACAACCAAATGTTTTAAATTTAGCATCTCTAACTATGTTATCTTCTATTTTTAAATAAACTTTCATTATATCGCCACATTTAGCGTTTCCAACAGTACCAACACCACTAGCATCTTCTATTTCTCCTACATTTCTAGGATTCATAAAATGGTCCATAACTTTTTCACTATATTGCATAATCTTCATTTTCCTTTCAATTTTTCTAATATATATAACTATTTATAAAATTAATATTATTTTTGACTAGCTAAAAATTCTTCATATAAAGGAGATATTTCTCTCATTCTAGTAACAATAGGAGGTAATTTTTCTAATATATAGTCTACGTCTTCTTCCGTATTATATAATCCTAAAGATAATCTAAGAGAGCCGTGAGCCTTTTCGTGAGGTAATCCAATAGCTAATAAAACGTGAGATGGGTCTAATGAACCAGATGTACAAGCACTACCACTAGAAGCACAAATATCATTCATATCTAAAAGTAATAAAACAGATTCTCCTTCTATAAATTCAAATGATATGTTACAATTACCAGGCATTCTGTTTTCTCTAGTCCCATTTAACCTAGAATAAGGTATAGCATTTAATATGCCGTCTATTAACTTATCTCTTAATTTTGTAAGTCTATCTATTTCTTCGTCCATTTCTTCTACAGCAAGCTCAATAGCAGTTCCCATACCTATAATACTGTCTATATTTTCAGTACCAGCTCTTCTATTTCTTTCTTGAGCACCACCGTGTATTAATGGTGTAATTTTTATGCCTTTTCTTATATATAAAGCACCTATCCCTTTAGGTCCATAAAACTTATGTGCAGACATAGATAAAAGGTCTATGTTCATATCTTTAACATCAATAGGTATGTGCCCAACGGCCTGAACAGCATCTGTATGGAAAAGTATACCTTTTTCTTTAGCTATTTTACCTATTTCTTTGATAGGATTTATTGTACCTATCTCATTGTTAGCAAACATTATAGATATAAGTATAGTGTCTTCTCTTATAGCATCTTTTAATTGGTCTATACTTATATTACCTTCTTCATCTACAGGTAAATATGTTACTTCATACCCAATAGTTTCTAAATATTGACAAACGTGTAGTATTGCGTGGTGTTCTACATTAGTTGTTATAATGTGCTTCCCTTTTTGTTTATAGCTTTCTGCAATACCTTTTAATGCCCAATTGTTAGATTCAGACCCACCACCAGTAAAATATATTTCATTTTTATCTGCATTAATAGCTTTTGCTACTTTTTCTCTATTTTCTTCTACAATAGATTTATTTTCTCTGGCTATTTTATATATACTAGAAGGGTTACCATAAGCTTTTTCTAAGTTTTCTATCATAACTTTTGCAACTTCTGGCCTTATTCTAGTTGTACCAGCATTATCTAAATAAATTTCTTTTTTCATAAAAACCGTCTCCTATTCGTCTTTAATTAGGTCCTTTAGGCTTATAGAATGTGCAGCTTCTGCAAGTTTATCGCTTATAACTTCCCAAGCATCTTTTACTACACATTCGTTACAATTAGCATCGCCACATCTTTTCTTAGGTGGTTGATTTTCTAAGCAGTCTACAAGAGCAAGACTTCCTTCTAATATTTTTAATAAATCACCTACGGATATATCCTCTGGGTTTCTATTTAAAACGTACCCACCTTGAGCTCCTCTAACACTTTTTACAACTTCTGCTTTCTTTAAAACTGCCATAAGCTGTTCAAGGTAATTTTCTGGTATACCTTGTCTTTGTGCTATACTTTTAAGTGAAATACATTTATCATCTTTAGAATTCATAGCTAAGTCTACCATAGCTTTTATTCCATATCTACCACGAGTTGAAATCTTCATATTTTCCTCCTATAAATAATATATAAAAATATAACTATTATAATATCAAATTTTATAAATAAACAATAAAAATTTTAAGTTATAAAACTATATAATACT
>NZ_CAUWHO010000094.1:0-3301 GCF_963558545.1 uncultured Tyzzerella sp.
AAAACTCGCATAAAACTCGCATAAAACTCGCATAAAACTCGCATAAAACTCGCATCTTTTTTGATTGTGTAAACCCAATCAAAAAAAGGAGTAGCTAATACTACTCCACATTTTTTATATAAACACTTTTTCCATATCAATATTTGAAAAATGGTCTTTATAAACTATTTCTTGTAATGCTATTTCTTCTGCTTCTCTGTAAAGCATTTTCTTATGTTTTTCAATTTCAACTACATTCCAATTATCTTGAATAGGTTCTTCTTTAAGTTTTTTATTCATAATATTATTAATTATATTATAAACTTCTTCATCTATATTATTAAATATTCTGGGAAACATACCCATAACACCAAATGTTTTGTACCTTACAGAATTTCTTTTCATATGCTCCATAGCTAACTTACCATATTTACCAACATTCAAATTATCTTCCACTTTTATCATAGGATAATACATTCCATTTTCCCCTAACTCATACCATAAATCATTATTTTCATCAAATTTATACTTTTCCATAACTATTCCTCCATTTTATATTTTTCTTTTAATTCTTTTTTGTACTGTTCTATATCTTCATCTGTTACGTTTATACCTAGTTTATTTGTCAATTTATCTATTATTTTCTCATATTTTATATTTTTATCATTTTCAACTTTAAACTTATTTGTATTATTATTTTCTTTATTATCTCTCATTATAAATAATTCTCTTCTAAAATATTTATTTATATTTTAAAGAAAAATTTGTATTTTGTAAATATATTTTGGATATCTATTTAAATACCTAATAGATAAATTTTTGTCCTTTCTTTAAATTTTTAAAAAATTAAATTTATTAATTGGTATGCTCCAAGTATAATTAATAAAATACCTACAACAATAATTAATTGTATACTAAATTGTTTTATACCTTTTTTTATATCCTTATAAATTATTTTATTATTTTCTTTAGTAGCACCTATTCCATAAATATCATCTAGTTCTTTTAAGTCATCTACTAATTTATTAGATATTGCTTTATTAACTTCTGTAGCTTTTTTTAATTCTTCTATAGCATATAAAATTTTACTATTATTTAATTCGTTTTCTTTATTTATATTAGCTTTTATAAGCTCAAGTATATTATCAAAAAATATACTATTACTTTTTGATTGTTCTTCAAAACATTCGTCTATGTATTTTTTTAGTTCTAAAAATTTATATTCAATAAATTCTTTTGTATCATTCATATATTTTCTCCTTTATAAAATTTCCCTATGAATAACTAACATATTGTAAATAGCTCTTAATATTTCTTTTTTATTTCTATGATACTGTGATGTTGATAGATTAAGTTTTAAAGAAATTTCAACTTCACTCATATTTTCCTTATATCTAAAGTATAAAATATTTCTATAACTTTCTACAAATATATTAATTATATTTTTCATTTTAGAATTTTTAATTTCAAGGTTAAATATTTGATTTTCTTGTATTTCTATTTCTTCTTTAATATTTTCTATCATTTTTTCATTATATTCAATTTGCTTTATTATATTTCTTTCAAAATATGATATTCCATCACTACTACTTGTTGGAGTATTATCAACAGTAGTGCTTTTAACATCTATATCAAAATCTAATTTCAAATTTCTATTTTTATCTTCTAGTAGAGATATTTTTTCTTCTAAGGATATTATTATATTTTTTATTAAAGTTATTTTTTCTTCTGTATTAAAATATTCTTTTATCTTTTCTTCTACAAACTTTGCATTTTCTTTTTTCATCTTACACCTCAACATATAAAAAAAATTGTAACTTTAAACAATATTAAGTTCAATATTATAGCTAAAGCTATTAAACTTAATGCAATAGCTATAATATTGAAAAATTCTTTTATATTAAAATTATTATCCATACTAGAAAAACATATTTAAAATATCATCTGTCGACATTGTTTCTTTAACCTGAGTATCTTCTTTTTTATTTTTTGTATTTAAAAAATCAATATCATCTAATTTTACAATGTTTTCAGTATTTAGTTTTATTATTGTTTCTTTTTCTTTGGATATTTCTTCTTTCAAATTATATATCCTTTTTAGCGGAAATGTTAAACCGCTTAGTATCGCTAAAGTGTATTCTTTATTATTATTTTCAAACTTATCTAAATATTTACCAACCTTTTCAAAAAATAAATTTTCATCAAATTTTATACTTCTAGATAAACCTAAATACTTTATAGTTCCACCCTTTTCTAACTTAGCAAAAACACCATTATTTATATTTTCAATTAGTTTGTTAGTATTTTCATCATTTTTGCAATTAGCAAGACTAATCATTCCCTTTGTTTTTAAAAGTTTAAATATCTCTGCTTCATCAATATTACCTTTTACAGTTTCATATTTTTTATAATCAAAAATTTTATTAAATAAGTTTACAAAGTTTTTATTTATATGTTCCATATCATTCTTTTGATTGTTATCGAGAATAAAACAACCACATAAATCTTCTATTTCAGTAATTTCTTTTAAATATTCATAGCTATTAATTTTAGCTTGTAATGTATCTTTTTCACTAGGTAATACACTAACTAATCCAACATCTTTTTTTAATGCTTTTATAAAAATATTAGCAAGTGTAGGGCTTATACCACTACCTGTACCACCACCTGTAGAAGACACTATATAATATAAATCTTTTTTCCCAACAACTTTATTAATGAATTCGTTTATAGCACTAAAATCATTTTTAGCCACTTGTTTGGCAGTATTTCTATCTTTAGCACAACCTAAACCATTTTTTATATGGTATTTTATATCTTCATCGATATTTAGGGTATCTAAATCCCCTTTACTTGAGTTTATAAAAGCTACATCAAAACCTTTTAATTTTAGTAAATTTCCAATATTTCCCCCTGCTTGTCCTATTGCTATAATTCCTATTTTTTCTCTCATATTATTTTTTCTCCTTTTTCTTTTTTGTTTTATATTTTATTTAAATATTCAAGCCCTTTATTAGTTATATAATATGTTTTAGCATTAGCATTTAATGCTCCATAATCAACTAATCCTAAAGTTTTAAGCTTTTCTAGTCTTTTATATACAGTTCCATATTTTAAGTTCCCACTATGTACTAATATAAAATTTTTTATTTCTAAACTTTTTAAATAACTTATTTTTTGTTGCTTTTCTAATTCTTTAAGACAAATAATATCTGCTTTACTTAACTCCATATTATTCTCCTTTAACTTTTATTTAAATTTAATTTATATATAGACTTGACTAGACAATGACTAGATATAATTTACACTATATATATAAATT
>NZ_CAUWHO010000095.1:0-3266 GCF_963558545.1 uncultured Tyzzerella sp.
GACGTGGCCCTTTCACGGCTAAAACAGGGGTTCGATTCCCCTACGGGTCAGTTATATTATGGCGATATAGCCAAGTGGTAAGGCATGGGACTGCAACTCCCTGATCCCCAGTTCAAATCTGGGTGTCGCCTTTGTAAAAAAGCAAAATACATTTACGTATTTTGCTTTTTTTGTTGTAGACTAGATAGCTAGTTAAAAAAATTTGAAAAAATCATATAAATAAGTACAATACCAATATTAATTCCACATTAAAGGTTAATCTCAGAGTGAATAAAAAAATATTATGGTAATATTGGATTTTTAACAGGTATTTTAACATTAATATTTATTATTACTAGTATGATTTGCTTTTTTATATCTTCTGTATTAGAATTATTTATAAAAATACTATATAATAAGGTATTAGAAAAGCAATCTATATTACAAATTTTAAAAGTATATATATTAACCAGTGTAACCTTTATATTTAAACAAAAGGTAGTACTTTCAAAAATGGTACTTATAACTTGTATATTAAATGCTTTTATAAGTTCATTAATAATGATAGCTTTATCTATATTGATAGCAGAAAAACTAAAGTTTTCTTCTTAAATTTATGGTGTAGCAACAGGTATATTAGCATTTTGAGGACTATTTAGCGGTGCAATTACAGGAATATTAACACCAGAAAATATTGTAGGAAAAATTATGGCATTTTTTTAACATTATCAATTTGTTCACAGCCATTATGGCAATTATTTTATGGATTTGACTTTTAATACGGTAGTAGTTATGAAAGTTTAATTATTTTGGTAGCTATAATTATATCAATATTTATAGGAGTATATAGCAAGTTATCTATTAAAATAACTGAAGATTAATAATAGTATTGATTTAATATTAAATTTTAAACAAATAACAAAGTTAGAAACGTTTGATGTAAATATAGTTTTTTGTTTAAGAGGAGTATTTTATTAAAATATTTGACAATTTTATAGAAAAAGTATATATTTATGACTTACTATTTTTATTAAAATTAATTAAAATAACAAAATTATTAAGGACAGGCAAAAAAATTAATTTATATCATACAATATAATATAAATTAATTTTTAAGGAGGATTTATTATGAATAATCCTATTGGTACAACGTGTGGGTGTGGAGTAAATAATGAAAATTTATTATTTATATTAGTATTACTAATTGTATTATGCCCAGGTTTTATAGGTGGATTTGGTAACGATTCATTTATTCTTATTTTATTCTTATTAATACTTATGCCTAATTCTTTTAGAAATATTTGTTAATAATTTTAATAAAAGGATAAGTATCTTGATAGATGCTTATCTTTTTTCATTATTAAATTAATATATTTATATAATATTATATCATATTTTACCTGTATACATATAGCTACAATATACTGTATAAGATATACTATGTAGGGGGATTATGTTTATGCGAAAGACAAAAAAAGTCTTAACAGAACAAGAAGAAATATATGAAATATATTGCAATATGTGTGGTAAACCTATAGATAAAGACCAGTTTGGTAAATTTTATGATTATTTATCAGTGGATAAAAACTGGAGTTATTTATCCCATTTAGATGGTAAAAAACATAGTTTTGATTTATGTGAAAATTGTTATTTTGATATAATTAATAATTTTAAAATAAGAGTTTTAGATGATGAATATTAAAATATTAGATAGTAATAGTAAAAATTATACTATATAAATGTTATATTATATATTTAACATATGCTAGTTAATTTTTACTATTATTATGTATATTTTTTTAATGGGAAAAATTTCTTTTTAATGTAGAATAAAAAGGGGAGGAACTATGGAATATAATTTAGAGTTAGAAATAGAGCTTATAAATAGATTAAAAGCTATTTTAAAGGAGTTACCTAGTATTTGTTCGGATTTTTTTATATCTATAGGGCAAACTACATCAATAAAAACAAGAGTAGGCTATGCCTATGATTTAAGACTATTTTTTGATTATTTATGTTACAATGTAAAAGATTTTAAAGATAAAAATATATTAGATATAGAAGTTAAAGATTTGGATAAAATAACGTATAAAGATATAGATAGATTTTTAGATTACATATCATATCATCAAACAGAAAGTATAACAAAGCTTGGAAAAACAACATCTATAAGCCGTATAAATAACGAAAATGGAAAGGCAAGAAAACTATCTGCTATAAGACGTATGTTTTATTATTTTTATAAGGTGGGTGAGATAAAATCAAATCCAGCAGAGCTTGTAGAAACACCTAAAATACATCAAAAAAATATAATATATTTAGATAAAGAAGAAATAGAAACTTTATTAGATGCAGTAGAAACAGGTACAAAGCTTACCAAAAGTCAACAAGCATATCATAATTATACTAAAACTAGAGATTTTGCCATAATATGTTTGTTATTAGGAACAGGTATACGTGTATCAGAATGTGTTGGGATAAATATTCAAGATGTAGATTTTTATACAAAAGGGATAAGAGTTTTAAGAAAAGGTGGAAATGAAAGTATTGTATATTTTGGAGATGAAGTATATGATGCTCTTAGTAATTATTTTGATGAAAGAGAGGAAATAGATGCCATAGAAGGCCACGAAGATGCTTTATTTTTATCTATGCAAAGAAAAAGAATAGGCACAAGAACAGTACAAAATTTAGTAAAAAAATATGCAAAAATAGCAACACCTCTTAAAAATATATCACCACATAAGCTTAGAAGTACATATGGTACTGCTCTTTATGAAAAGACAGAAGATATATATTTAGTTGCAGATGCTCTAGGACACGCAGATATAAATACAACTAAAAAACATTATGCTAAAATGCACGAACAAAGAAGAAAACAAGCAGCCTTGGTAACTAAACTTAGAGAGGATAAGTAATGAAGTACATAGATACATATATAGTAAAAAAATTTTGTATAAATAATTTTAATGTAGATGTTCCTAAATTTTATACTAATATTAAAGATGAAACAAAGCTATCATATTTACTATTAAATTATATATACTATAAAAATTATAATAGATTTTTAGATGTAAATAATATATATAAAGATAAAAATGGCAAGCCAATATTTTTAAAAGATGATTTATATTTTAATATTAGTCATTCTAATATGTATGTAGTATGCTCTATATCAACAACTAACATAGGTATAGATATAGAAGAAGATAGACTTATAAAATATAGTGTAAAAAATAAAATTAAACATATAGATGATAATGATAATAATATTATAAACATATGGA
>NZ_CAUWHO010000096.1:0-3213 GCF_963558545.1 uncultured Tyzzerella sp.
TCTATAAGTACGCTCAACACTGATGTTAATGCCATATTAAGCCTTAGGTAAATAATTAATTTTATAAACACCTAAACGCTTTTTAGAAGAAAAATAAATATATAAAATAGAAGATTTAATTTTTTTATTTTCTAAAGAACGATTAGGAGGTTTAGAGTCGAAATGCTTGTAATAAGAGCTACGATTAACATTTAAAATTATACATAAAGTTTTAATAGAATGCTGAAAACAAAGACTATGAACAGCATCTAATCTCTGTTTGAGGGAGGGGGAATATGGAAATGGCTTTTTTATATTAAGTTTTTCTCTTCAAGAAGAGCATTACGTTTTTGTAATTTATAAATTTGTTTAGCAGAAAGAATAGTACTATCGTCAATTTTAACTTCAGAAAATTGTTTTATTAATTTAGCAATAGCATTAAGAGAAACACCATATTCACAGCTAAGTTCAGCCTGAGACTTACCATTTTAATATAAAGATACAATACTTTTTCTAATTCTATATCATATTTTGACAAAAAACAACTCATTTTTATTGTATAATTTATCACAACACAAAAATGTATTTTTTATCTACTTATTTAGGATAGCACTATGATATTTTTGTATTAAGAATTAAAGAGTAAAAATAAAATTGATTTAAGTTATTTATATTATATATTGACATATTATAAATTGACATATTATAAATATAGTTATATAATCAACTTGTAATATGTGCTCGAGCAGATTAAATATATTATTAAAAAATATACTTATATTTATAGGATATTTTAACGGAGTTGTTTATATGTCAGTAACAATAAAAAAGATTGCAGAAATTAGTGGTGTATCTAGAGGTACAGTTGATAGAGTGTTAAATAATAGAGGAAAAGTAAATCCTAAGACAGAACAAAAGGTTAAAGAATGTGCTGAAAAACTAGGCTATAAACCTAATCTAGCTGGTAAGGCTTTAGCTGCTAAAAAGAAAAATCATATAGTTGGGATAATATTACCATCTGATGGTAACCCATTTTTTAATGATGTAATAAAAGGTATTGAAAGCTTTATTGATATTTATGAACAGTATGGAATAAAAATAATATTAAAAACTATGAAAGGATATAATATAAAAAAACAATTAAAACTTATAGAAAGTTTTGAAAATAATATTTCTGGATTAATTTTAACGCCTATAGATACAGATATTATTAGAGAAAAGATAAATTTTTTAGAAGAAAAAGGAATAGGTGTTATAACTTTAAATACAGATATAAAAAATAGCAAACGTTTTTCATATATAGGTACTGACTATTATAAAGGTGGTCAAATAGCTAGTGGAATAGTTAAACTTATTAATTCAGTAGGTTATATAGGTATTATTCAAGGTTCTAATAAAATATATGGCCATAATCAAAGAGTGTTAGGATTTAAAGAAGAACTAGAAAAAGATAATAAGGTTATTATAAAAGAAATTTTTGAAACAGATGATGATGATATTACCGCTTATGATAAAACTATAAAAATGCTAGAAAATGATAAATCTATTAATACAATATTTGTTGTGGCAGGTGGTGTATATGGTGTATGTAGAGCTATTATTAAATTAAATAGGAAAGATATACAAATAGTTTGTTTTGATGAAGTACCTACAACAATAGAAATGTTAAAACAAAATATTATAAAAGCAACTATATCTCAACAGCCTAGATTACAGGGTGAAAAAGCTATGGAAATTATGTTTAATTATCTTATAAAAGGTGAAAAGCCACAAAATGATTGTTATATAATAGAAAATCAAATAAAAATAAAACAAAATTTTTAAAATATAAAGTAGAAAAAATTATGAGTGAAATTTTTAAAGTGATAAAAAATAAAATATGAAGGTAAAGAAAGTAAAAATCCATTAGGTTTTAAATACTACGATGTTAATAAAGTTATTTATGGTAAAAATATGAAACAACATTTATCTTTTGCTATGGTATGGTTTCATAACTTATGTGCAGAAGGTGTTGATATATTTGAGCAGGTACAGCAGATAAAAGTTTTTGAATAATAAAAAAGATACTATAGAACATACAAAAGATAAAGTTGATGCTGGTTTTGAATTTATGTCTAAACTCGGTATAGAATATTTTTGTTTTAATGATGTAAATATTGTACCAGAAGCTGATACAATAGAAGAAACTGAAAAGATACTTGATGAAATTACAGACTATATTAAAGAAAAAATGGATGAAACAGGTATAAGATGTTTATGGAGTACTGCCAATATGTTTTCTAATACTAAGTTTATGAATGGAGTAGGAAGCTCAAATTAAAAATATTTTAGATACTGTTGTAAAACTTTATGGAAAAGGTTATGAAACACTTTTAAATACAAATATGAAACTAGAACAAGAAAACATTGCAAAACTTATGAAAATGGCAGTTGATTATGGGAAAAAATCGGTTTTGAAGGTGATTTATTTATTGAACCAAAATCAAAAGAACCAATGAAACATCAATATGATTTTGATGTTGCTACATCAATAGGTTTTTAAAAACAATATGGACTTGATAAAGACTTTAAATTAAATATAGAAACAAATTATGTAACATCAGCAGAACATACCTTTCAGCACTATTTAAGAGTTGATATTATTAATGGTATGCTTGGCTCAATAGATGCAAATCAAAGAGATAACTTTTTAGGTTGGGATACTGAGCAGTTTCATTTAAATGTTTACTAAACTACTATGTGTATTTATGAAGTATTAAAATGTGGTGATATGAAAAAAACTTTACATAAATTAGATATTGATATTAACTTATTCTATATTAAAGAAATGGTATTATAATACTACCTATGTTAAATGACAACTTTATAGTTGATTTTAATTCTATAATAGCAATATATCAATAATGTATAAAAATAACAAATATACAATTAGTTTTTATTCCTTATATTAACAAGCTAATTTATAGTTATTAATATTCATAGCTATAAATTGGCTTGTTAATATAAGGAATATATTTTTGTAATTATCAAAATTAAAAGTATTAATTATAAAAATTACACATATAATTAAAAAGTCAAATTTACTAAAATTTAATCAAATGATTTATACAATATTATAGATTGACATATTAAAAATATAGATATATAATTACACTATAAATGTGCTCGAGCAAACAACTCTTTGTTAATGAGTATTTTATAGCTAAAATTACACCATAATTTTATATAATAATA
>NZ_CAUWHO010000097.1:0-3010 GCF_963558545.1 uncultured Tyzzerella sp.
TAATGATATAATATTTATAATAGCTAAACTTAAAAACCAACCTACTATAAATGCGTATAAATCGTATTTAGGTATTAAAAAATATATAAATCCAATATTTATTATAGATGATATAATACTATTTTTAAAAATTAATAGTTGTTCTCCTAGACCGTTTAATATACCAGAAAATGTAACGTGACAATATATTAAAGGGCATAAAAACCCAATATACAATAATTGCCAACCTATATCTTTTTGGGAATATATAGTTATACCAAGCTCATTTGAAAAAAACATAAATAAGCCTAAAGTGCCTATACCTATAAATGATGTTATTGTAAAAGCCTTTGATATAGTACTTCTTATTGTATCTATATTGTTTTTTGCAGCTGCTTCTGATATAGCTGGAACTATAGCTATTGCAAGTGCTGTAAGAAGTGATGATGGAAACATTACTAATGGCATAGACATACCACTAAGTTGTCCATATAAACTCATAGCTTCTGCACTATTATAGCCATATTCTACTAATTTTTGTGGTATTAATATATTTTCTATTGTACTTAAAAATGAACCTAAAACTCTATTTCCTGTTAAAGGTATTGTCATAGATAAAATTATAACACTAGATTTAAATATTGATATACTTGGCTTTTTTGTTATATTACTTTTAGTGTTATATACCATTAGTACATATAAAAATGAAAATATTTCTCCTACGCACATACCTATTACAGCAACACCACAAGCATATGATATCCCCATAGGTATAAATATAGATGCTAAAAGATATATTGTTATCATTCTAGCCACTTGCTCTAAAACTTGACTTATAGCAGGTACTATTGTATCTTGCATACCTAAAAAATATCCTCTTATACAAGAACCTAAGGCCATAAAAGGAAAACTTATACACATAATATGCAATGATAATAATATATTTTCATTTTTTAATATATTATTGGCTATGTAATCAGAAAATATAAATATAAATATACTTATTAATAAAGCTATTAACCCTGATAAAAACATACATATTGATAAAATTATTTTTATGTTTCCATACTCTCTTTTGGAATTTTCTTCTGCTACCAGTTTTGATATAGTAGTAGAAAACCCTGATGATGATATACTCCAAGCTAACATATATATAGGCATTATAAGTTGATATAGTCCCATACCCTCTGCACCTATTACATTAGACATATATATCCTATAAATAAACCCTAAAACCCGAGTTATAACATTAGCTAAAGTTAATATTAACGCTCCTTTTATAATTAATTTTTTACTCATAAAATCTCCTTATTTTTTTATTAAATATATGAGAGTTATTTATTAATTATATCTTTATTACAAAGAATTTATTATAAGCAATAAACATATGATATTATTATTTTCTTATATTTCTTGTATTTGTTAAAAATATTTAAAATATATCATATATTTGGCACTTTTAAATAGCTTTAATATATCATATATATACAAAATTAAAAATAAATGTTATAATATTATTTAAAGTTAAGTTATAGTGTTAATATAAATATTAAAAGTAAATCTAATATTAAATGGAGAAAATATATGAAAAATAAATATACATTTTTACAACCATCATTTTATAAAGATTTTAAATGTTCTGGTTCTTCTTGTAAATTTAATTGTTGTAATTATAGTTGGAACATCCCTATAGATAAAGAAACTTATTTCAAATATAAAAAAATTAAAGAACCTGAATATTTTGTAGAGTTATTAAATAAAACTATTAAAAAAAATAAAAATAATCCTAGTGATGTACAATATGCTAAACTAACCCATAAAAAAATTCCAACTAAAATAAATTATACAAATTTTGAAAATGGTAATGAAAAATCAATTGAAGAAGAATATGCGGAATCATTTTGCCCTTTACAAGATAATGATAATCTTTGTATGGTACATAAATATTTAGGAGAAGATTCTCTTTGTTTTACTTGTCGACTTTTTCCAAGAGTTCATAATAATATTTTTAATAACTATGAACGTTCAATGACAATTGGCTGTGAAGAAGTTAGTAAATTACTTTATGCTTTAAAAAACGGCATTATCTTTGAAGTTATTGAAGAAGACTATTACGAAAAATACCCTAGTACTATAGATTTATCTAAAAATACTAATAGTATCTTATATTATTTTGATGATATAAGGCTAATTTGCTTAGAATTATTACAATTAAGAGAGTACTCTTTAGATGATAGAATGATTTTTTTAAGTATACTTATGTTTAAAATTGATGAATTATCATCTAGCAGTAAATATAATGAAATTCCAGAATATTTAAATAACTTTTTTAATAATATCCCTTTTTACAAAAATAGTTTAAATATTAATACACAAAATCATAATTTGGTTTTAACAAGTGTATCAAATAGTATGTTAAATACAATTAATCTATCTGGAAATAAAGAAATCTTTTTAATTTTTAGAGATTTATTATTTAATATTGAAAAATCTATTTTTGAATTAAATAATAGCAAAGAAAAAACATTCTCAAATATATACAATGATTACAAAAAAATACGTTATGACCTTATGAAAGATAAAGAATATTTTATAGAAAATATTTTTGTAAACTTATTTTTTTATAAGGCATTACCATACAATGGCATTAATTCTATAAAAGAATGTTGTATTATATTTGTTTTTTACTATATAATATATAAAACTTTATTAGCTAATTATTTATATGATAAACCTGAAGCAAGTGAAGACTTATTACACAAAATGAGTACAATTTTTGGTAGAATGTTTTGTGACCAATATAGTACAGATAAAGTAATACTATCAATTCTTAAAAGTGATAATATTGATAATTTAGCAAATTTAATCTTATCAATAAAAAGTTCTTAACATTAGGAGGGTATAATTGTTTGATATAGAAGAAGAATTAAAAAAAGTTCCTACTTTACCAGGTGTATACTTGATGTTTAATAAAGATGACATAGTCATATATGTAGGTAAAGCAAAAATTTTAAAAAATAGAATAAGACAA
>NZ_CAUWHO010000098.1:0-2761 GCF_963558545.1 uncultured Tyzzerella sp.
CCATTATATTTAAATATTCCTATGTAATACTCTTGCACCTCATTATATTTAAATACATTTTTTATAAATCTTACTTCATAATTATACTTAGGGTCATAATTATTTTTAATATTTAAATCATTTATTACTTTATCAAATTCTTCTTTTCTTCTATTTATACTCAATGGAATATTATCTACGTAAACCTTTGTTATTATTGTATCATCTAAACACTCTTTTTCTATATTTACAATATTTATATTAGCATTATCAAAATATACTCCCAATAATATTGATAATACTAATATAAATAGTATAAATTTTGTTTTATAGAACTTTTTATTAAAACCATTCATATTAATTTATCTCCTGATAAAATTAATTTATTTTAAAATTAAACTTTTGATTTATTTCTTCTTATATTTTATCTAATAATATTATCTTATATTTTAGATTATTTTTCAATATATTTAATATTTTGATAAAATTTTAAAACTTTTTTATTCATTCTAATATCAAAATGCGTATAGTTAAACTAGTTTTACTTCCTTAAAGTTAAAACCTGTTAAATTATTTTCTTCTATAACATTTTTTATATTTTCAGAAACAAAAATAATGTCTATTTGATTATGTAATCTAAAAATATTACTACCTTTTACTATATCATTATTTAATGCATATTTTTTTAGTCCAAAAATATAACCCTCCTTATCAATAGAATGATAAATTGAATTTTGCAAATCAAGTGCATCTAATACTTTAATTATATTAATTATTTTATAGTCTTCTCTAATATTTTTATTATCTTTATTTTCTACATATACATCTAAGTATTCTACCTCACCTTTAATATATTTTTCTGTAAGTTTTATAAATTTATCTGATACCAAAACCCATCCATATGAATTATTTAAAAAATCTGTAAAAATTTCTAAATTATTATTTTCTAAAGGACTATAATATAATGTTGTTTTCTCCCAAAATTTTTTTACTTTAAATCCTGAAATTACTGTATGCATAACATCAATTTTATCTTCTCCTAAATAATTATTTAACTCAGAATTTTCAATATAATAACCATATTTATCTTCTAAACTTGATGATGTACACATAAGATAATCATATTTTTCTGCTTTTTCATAATCATATGTCATTTCATAATACTTCATATTTTACCTCCAAATGTTATTTTATCCAATAATCCTTATTTTATCTTCTAAACTTGATGATGTGTACATAAGATAATCATATTTTCAAACTTAATTTTTGACTCTACTGTTTTTTAATATTTTCTGGTTTGTTCAATCCTCCGAATGCAAGTCCTTTGATGTGATGTCCTTTTTATAATGTTCCATTTAATTCTTTTTCTTGAACTATTACACATTCATCTGGATTAGGATACCAATCAGGGTTATTTTTATATAATTCAACAGCTTCTTCATAATATGCTCCCAATATAGCTTCTCCATATAAATTTAATGCTTCTTTATACTTATCATTACATTCACAAGAATTCCCACTAGGGTCAACATAATAAACAAGGTCATTTTCACAATAAGCATAAATAGTATTACTTCAAAGCATCATATTCATATTGGTTTAATATTTTCCTATCATCTACTATATGGGTACAACTTCCCATTTCATCATTTGCATAGTGATAATGTACCGTAAAGATATAAGGACTGCTTTAGCAGACTTTTTAGAAATTTATTTCTAAAAGTACTTGACCTGTATTGAAAATAAATTGAACAAGTCTACCATTCTCTTACATTTTATAAAGTAAGCTTTCTACATCATATCTATTGATTTATATATTTCCATCTCCATCATTTAGTTTTATATCATAACTATTAGGGGTTATTTCCTTTAATAAGTTACCTTCATAATCTCTTGGTGTTTCATATTCTTCTTTCTTTAATAACTTATGAAATGGTGTATACTCATAGCTTGTTCCTATTTCTTTTTCTATGTTATTTGGCAATATAACTTTTTTATGGTTAAATATTTGGTCATAATATCATAATTTGTTAATATATTTAAAGAAAACTAAGCTAATTATTAGCATGATTTTCTTTTATCTAATTTTTAAGTATAATATAATTAATTGAATTGTGTAACTTTTTTTACAATTTAACATCTAAAATTAAACTAAACAAATTTTATATTTTATCTAATTTTTAGTTAAAATCAATTAATCTGTAAACAATTGTGGAACTCCATTCCAATTTAATTCAGGCATACAATTAATTTTATTCATATATATGTATATATCCTGATTATCTCCCCATATTCCACTAATCGGCTTCATAGTTAGGATCGTTAGATGATATATTCCTTCTTCTACAAAAATTTGTTGTTCCTCAGGAATATTATTACTCCATTCCGTAAGCCAATAAAGATCAATAAATGAAAGTACATTACCCTTGACATCTATAGCTAATCTTATTGAAACTGGAAATTCATTATTAATACCCTCACTAGGATATCCTTCTCTTATTTTTATATTATATTTTCCACCTGAACCTGTATTAAATCCAACTATATCTCCTTTCTTAATATGTTCTACAACTTTTGTAGGTGTAGAAAATTCTTTTTTAAAAAAATCTTCTCCTTCATTAACATAACTCATATTTTTATTTGAATAAATAACTATGCCCATTCCATCAATATCCAATTCAATATTTTTATAAATTTTATTAGTCATAATATTTTATTTCCTTTCCAAGTTAATTATTATTTCCAAATATTATACTTTTTATTAAGTATTTATTTAGATATT
>NZ_CAUWHO010000099.1:0-2740 GCF_963558545.1 uncultured Tyzzerella sp.
TATATATTGTTAAAATAAAATTATAATAACAATAAGGAGAAAAAGATGGCTAAATGGACTATTAGAAACCCAAAGGCTAATATACCTAAAATGGTTGAAGAATTTGGAATAAGTGAAATTTTTGCTACAGTTTTAGCTAACCGAGATATTTTAACAAGAAGAAAATTAAACACATATTTATATACAGATGATATGTTTTTTTATAATGCTTTAGATATGAAGGGTATGGAAAAGGCATTTATTAAAGTTATAGATGCTATATCTAAAAATGAATTGATATGTATATATGGGGATTATGATGTAGACGGAGTTACTAGCACAGTTATTTTATATAAGGCTTTAAAAAAAATAGGTGCTAATGTTATTTATTACATACCAGATAGAGAAGAAGAAGGATATGGACTTAACATATCTGCTATAAATGATGTTATAAAAAAAGGCGTTGATATTATATTTACTTGTGATAATGGGATAGCTAGTATACAAGAAGTTGATTATATAAAGGAAAATGATATTTCTATAATTATATTAGACCATCACGAACCAAGATTTTTTGAAGATGATAATAAGAAAATAGAAATATTGCCTAATGCAGATGTTATAATAAATCCTAAACAGACAGAATGTGAATATAAATTTAAGGCTTTATCTGCTGGTGGTATTAGCTATAAGTTTGTACAAGGTCTTTATGAATATATGGAAATAGAAGAAGACCTTAAAGAATATTTAGTTTTTGCATCAATATCTACTGTATGTGATATAGTAGACCTTTTAGATGAAAATAGACTTATTGTAAAAATGGGCCTTGATATATTTAATAATAACAAGCAAATTAACAAAGGACTTTTTGAAATTTTAAAGGTTAATAATATAGATGAAAAGTTAATAAATGAAACAGACTATGGGTTTATTATAGGACCTTGTATAAATGCTAGTGGTCGTCTTGAAAGCGCTTTAAAAGCAGTAGAGCTATTTATAGCAGATAATGATGAAGATATAAAAAAATTAGCACTAGAGTTAATAAATCTTAATACTGAAAGAAAAGAACTAACCCTTAAAGCTGTGGAAGATATATTTTATATGGTGGAAAACTCTAATATAAAAAATGATAAAGTGTTAGTTATATATAATGATAAAATACACGAATCTATAGCAGGGATAGTTGCCGGAAGGATAAAAGAGGCTTACTATAAGCCTACATTTGTTATAACTAAATCCAAAGATGGGGCTAAAGGCTCTGGAAGAAGTATACCTTGTTATAATATGTTTGAAGAACTTTTAAAATGTTCACATTTGCTACAAAAATTTGGTGGTCATAAAATGGCTGCGGGATTATCTTTAACAGAAGAAAATGTAGATAAATTTAGAAAAACTATAAATGAAAATACTACACTAAGTGATGAAGATTTACAAGAAAATATTATTATAGACAAGGCTTTAAAATTTTCTGAAATAACTTTAGATTTAGCTAAAGAACTATATAAAATGAAACCTATTGGTAAAGAAAATAAAGGAGCTATATTTGCTACTAAAAATGTAGAAATAAAAAATATTAGATTTGTTGGTAAAAAAAATAATATAATACAATTAACATTAAATGATAATACATCTAATGTAAGAGCAATAAGTTTTGATGGATATAATAAGTTTTTTGATATATTAAAGAAAAATATGTCTGATGATGATATAGAAAAAATTGTATTAGGAATAAAAAAATATGTTGACTTAAAATTAGATGTGGTATATTCTATTGAAGTAAATATATTTAATGATACAGAAAATGTTCAATTAATTTTAAAAGATTTTAGGCTTTCTTAAAAAGGAGAAGATATTATGGATTTAAAAAATGTAATAAGAACTATACCTGATTATCCAATAGAAGGAGTTTTATTTAGAGATATTACAACTGTTTTAAAGGATAAAGAGGCATTAAAAAAATCTGTTGATGAAATTATAAAAAGTCTTGAAAATATTGAATTTGATTATGTTTTAGGGCCAGAATCTCGTGGGTTTATATTTGCTATGCCTATAGCTTATAATATGAACAAAGGGTTTATTCCTGTTAGAAAAGCAGGCAAATTACCTGCTGAAACTATAAGCAAAGAGTACGACCTTGAATATGGCAGTGCTACTTTGGAAATTCATAAAGATGCTATAAAAAAAGGGGATAAAGTTATTATAGTAGATGATTTATTGGCAACTGGTGGCACTTGTAAAGCTATTATAGAACTTGTAGAAAGTATTGGTGCTGAAGTTGTTAGCCTTAATTTTTTTATAGAATTAGAGGAGCTTAAAGGGAGAGAGCTTTTAGGTGATTATAATATATGCTCTGTTGTAAAATATTAAGAAGTGTAATAATAAAAACCCTTATGTATATTTTATTAAGGGTTTTTATTTATATCAATTAAGATACGACTTATATTTTTAAAGGGGAAATTATATACGGGTGTTTGTATTAATTTTTACGAATAAAAATATATAGGAATATTTGTTTTTGAATACAAAGTATTCAAAAAATTGACTTAAAAGTATTAGTTATTAAGTATTAAAATTAATATTTAAGTAAAAAATATTATAAAAATTAAAAAAATATATTGACATATAAAAAAACATATGATAATATGATTAAGCTGTCAACAAATGGTAAAGCAAAAATATAAAAAAATATAAAAAATATAAAAAAAGGTGTTGACATTAAAAAGTAGTTATGGTAATATAATCAAGTCGCTAAAATAAAGCA
>NZ_CAUWHO010000100.1:0-2736 GCF_963558545.1 uncultured Tyzzerella sp.
CTTCATATTTAGCAATATAATCTAATTTATCTAATAAATTTTGATTAATTCTTAAAGTATATCTAGGTAAATTATCTTTCATAAGAAAAACTCCTTTTATATATTATGACGAATAGTTGACAAAATTATAACTCATATATATAATTTAAAGTATAATATGACTAAAAAATGACGCATTATTTTTTAAAAAAAGGAGATATTATGAATAAAGTTTGTTCATTTACAGGGCATAGACCTAGTAAATTTAAGTTTAAATATAATGAAAATGAGATAGAATGTATAAAATTAAAGGCTAAATTAATAAATGAAATAGAAAAAATATATTTAAGTGGGTGTTAAAATATTTTTAACAGGTTGTGCAATGGGAGTTGATATATGGTGTGGAGAAATTGTTATACAATTAATGAAAAAATATAATGATATACAATTATTTTGTGTACTTCCTTGTAGCAACCATTATGAAAACTGGAATGAAAATTATAAAAATAGATTAAAAAATATTATGGAAAATTGTACTAAAAATATTTTAGTGCAAAAAGATTATACAGATGATTGTTTTTTTAAAAGAAATAAGTATTTAGTAGATAAATCTAACGTAGTTTTAGGAGTTTATGATATTAACTTAACTAAAAGTGGGACAAAAAATACTTTAAAATATGCTATAAATCAAAATAAAGATTTAATTATTTTAAACATAAATGATTTAGAAATTTATAAGCATTTTATTTTATGAATATTGTTGCAAAAAGTAAAAAAATAGTTTAAAATGTAAACAAGACAATCGGAATAGTAAGTGTTGTTACTTACACGCCAACAATGTTTTATACTATAAAGTATAGAGCAAAGGGGGTGGGCTTTCAATCTTAAAAAGATTGGAGGTGTTGTGATGATGAGTACATATGAAGTAATTATGATATTACTTACATTTTCAAACAATATGGTTAGTTTCATAGGTTTGATTATTGTATTAATCAAACGCACAAAAAAGTAATAGCACCCACTCTAGCAAAGTTTTGTGCTATTACTTTAAACACATAGTATAAAACATTGTTGGCAATTCCATTGCCTTTTTCTAATTTAATTATACAATATAAAAAAATATTTGTAAAGTATTTCTTTTTAGAGATACTTTTTTTATTATATAAATTAGCATATGAATTATATTTTTAAAGGAAAAATTATTTTAGGAGTTGTTAAAATGAAAGAAATTTTAATAAAATTTTTAATTCAAATGGCAATAGATGAAGAAAGGCGAAAGAAAATATATCTAATGATAATATCAGTTGTTACAGGGCTATTAATGTTAATAGCCTTTTTTTTATACTTAATAACAAATCCTTTAGATATGTTTAAAGAGTTTATTTTTGGAGATGAAATATTAGCAATAGAACAGTTTCAAAAAGATTATGGATATAACCAAAGTATAGGTATTTATGATAAAGATTATATTGAAGCAGAAGAGCAAGATTATGGAGATATAGTTTTTACAGACAGTGAAATAAGTGTTGTATATTTTAATCAATTAGATGAAAAATATAAAAATCAATTATATGGCACAGATAAAGTCGGTACTCAGGGTTGTGGACCGACTTCAATGGCTATTGTAGTATCTAGTTTAACAGGACAAATATATGACCCTATTTATATATGTAACTGGAGTGTTGAAAATGGATACTATGCTAAAGGAAGTGGCTCTTATCATAGTTTAATTACAAATTGTGCAAAGGTTTTTGGTTTAAATGTAGAGGGGTTAGGAAATGATAAAGCAAAAGTAATATATGCCCTTAATAATGGTAAATTAATAGTGGCTCTTATGGGAAAAGGTACATTTACAAATAGTGGGCATTTTATTGTGTTAAGAGGAGTAACAAGCGAAGGTAAAATACTTGTTGCAGACCCTGCTAGTTATAAAAGGAGCAAACAGCAGTTTGATATAAATTTAATAATGAACGAGGCTAGAAAAGGTGCAGGAGCAGGTGGAGCTTTTTGGAGTATATGGAATTAAAAATAACTTAATTATAAAAAAGGAGATAAAATTATGGAAAAATTTGAAATTAAAAATATGTTATATAAATGCAGTTTAAAAAGCAGAGCATTAAGTGTAATTTTGTATTTATTAGATAGAGCGAACAAAGATTTAGTGTGTTTTCCTAGTATAAAAACTATATCTAGTGATTTAAACATATCTGTTTCTACAACAAAAAGGGCTTTAAATAGCCTTGTAGAAACAGGTTTAATTGAAAAAATAGAAAGATTTTTAAATACAACAGACAAACAAACTTCTAATTTATATGTTATTAATTTAGAAAATATTAAAAATTATAGATTTTCTTCTAAAATAGAAAAGGTTGAAGATGAAAAAGAAGTATTAGAAATTTTTGAAAATGTAGAAAATGAAAATATTAAACAAGATGTTAATTTAGAGAATATAAGTGAAAATACTAAAAATATTATTGAAAATACTGAAGAAATAAGTTTATCTAGCAAAAAAATAGTAATGGAAAAGAATAAGGAAAGTATATATAAAAATATTGATAAAAAAATAACTATATTTGATTTAATACTAAAAGATATAAAAAATAATTCACTTATAAATAACAAGTCATACCTTAATTGTAATAATAAAAATATTAAAAAGATTATGCTATATAAATTTAAAAAGTTAGAAAAAATGAAGTATGCCTTTAAAGATTATTTTACATATATAAATGGACTACACCCCAGTTCATTTTTACA
>NZ_CAUWHO010000101.1:0-2735 GCF_963558545.1 uncultured Tyzzerella sp.
TATTCTTATAATCCAAAATTATAACATTCCCGTTATCATTTCTATTACTTTCTATAATGAATATATTACTATTTTTATCAATATAATTTAATTTATATAAAGAACCGTTTTTAGGTTTATAACTATCTATAATATTAAATTCTATATCAGGTTTTAATGTTAAAACCCCTAAAATAGTACTATCATTTTTTGAGCTACCTATATTAATATTCCGTAAAGATATTAATATATTATTTTCATCTAATACTAATTTAGAACTATATTTATAACCTTCATAATTTTTAGATATATTATATATTTCATATTCTAAATTTTTATTTAATATTATAAGTTTACTGGTTGAACTTAATAAGTATAAATTTGTATCGTCTGCATAAATCAATGATAAACTTTCATTTTCTATCTCATCGAAACTAAAAAAAGTTAATTTTTCATTATCGTCTATAAAAACTATTCCATACTTATTACTTTCATTTGAACACATTGCAGAATAAACTATTTTATTATCAAAAGTTATTAATCCAGATGAGCCATACGGAATATAATCATAAGATGTTTCATATGATTTTTTTGTTGTAAAATTTGAAATAGATACTTTAAAACTATTTTTTTCTTCATTATATTGTTGGTCTCCTGTTGTATGAGTGGCAATAGTTGAAAATAAAATATCATTTCCTTGATGATCTATAGAATTAACTCCTACATCATAATTAAAATAATCTAAATCAACTCTATTAAAAGTATTATTCGATAAATTAAATGTATAAAACCAATTTTCTAAAACAGCTTCTCCAAAAAGAGATAAATATAAATTATCTTTATCTAATATTTTTTGATTAGCCTTAACTCTTCTAAATTTATCATCATAAACTTTATATTTATTTATAATATCTCCGTTAGAATCTACCTGTTTTATTAAAGTATATTTTTGAGATACTCTTATATCTGATGGATAATATAAAAAATAATTTTTTCCTGAGCTTTTATCAATTAAATCATTTGGATTAAAATTTTCTATTCCATCGATTTCTATAAATTTTTGATTTTTATTATAAAAAATATAATATCCACATATAATAGAAAAAAATATGAATACTACTATTAAAAATATGGATACTACTATTAAACTTAGTTTTATATACTTATTCATAATAATCCTTTCTAAGTAAATTATAAAGGTGTTGGTAATTCTTCATCCCAATCTCTATATATTCTTGTATTAACATCAAGTGCTATATCATTAGGAGTTACTAATAATATACCATATATAGGATGAACAACACTCATTGCTCCTCTTAAATCATATCCTGCTTGGAGCCATTGTCTAAATGTCAACTTTGAACAATACCAAGCTTCGTCCGTAAATAATGTTGTTTTTATAGCATATGGTTTTCCTACTTGTTTTATACCATAATCTACAGCAATTTGTTTTTCACTAGAATTAGCTGGTGTTCCTAACGTAGATGTTACTTGATATTGTTTTATACCACTTGCCCCATCCCATAAATTTGATACGTGCCAATGGAATACTTTAGCACCATTACTTACTGTCTTAGAAGCTTCTATAACATAACTTTCTCTATCTGATAATACAGCTGTATGCCCTGTTAAAGATGGTTCTCCATTTGAATTATTAGAACCTGTTTTGTATATAAGTATATCCCCTGCTCTCCAAGTTACAGCCCTATTTTTATCCTCAAAAACTTCCATTTTTTTCAAATCTAATTCATCTAATTTTTCAATTATAAGTTCCATATCTTTTATATCATCATCATCTAGTTTATCTAAGTTTTTGAAATACTCTTCAGCCTCTATGTGTAATTGATTTATATGATTATCAAAATTACTTCTTTGATAATCATTAACCATATCCATTTCATAAATTAATTCTTCTATTTCATTAACCTTTTCATCTATAAAAGATAGGGAAATATCATTAGCATAAACTGAATAATTTCCCAAAATCATCATACCTGCCATTGTAAATGGCACTACCATTTTCTTAAATTTTTTCATAATAAAATCCTCCTTAATATATTTATATATAAAAACTCATTTAGAGTGTTTATATATAATTAAATTATTAATCTTTCCTAGCATTAGCATTACCCCATTACATAATAAAGAAATGCAAATGTAAGCAGAAAGATTTATTTTATTAAAAATTAAAGTTATAAATATCATTTCTTTAAATCCATAGATATATATTTCTGCATCTTCTTTTTTTATTGTATTGTTATTTATAAGCATATTTACAAATTTTAATGTTATAGTTTCCATAATTAAAATTTGCGTAATTTTTTAGCTTTTTATGGTAATTTTTCTTGATGTGTAAAAAAATTACAAGTTGAATTTATATTTGATATAGTTAATAACATTGATAAATTAGCTATTCCTAAAAGTAAAAGTTTTATAAAGTATTTATCTTTTATTTCTAATAACTTTTTATCCATAATTATCCCCTCTAATAAGAATTTATTTTTTAAATTTATTATAACACAAAAAAGGACAAAATTTTTTATTTGTCCCTCAACTATACTATTTCTGTCCCTCAATTATAAAAATTTTATAAAATTTATAGTTTTAATACTATTACTTATCTAATATTAGTATTATTTTTGTTTTAAATATATTATTTTCTAGCTTTATTTTCATATTACCATTATATTTATTTACTATATTTTTTATACTTTTTAATCCTAACCCATATTTAGAATTTCTTCTTTTTAAAGATT
>NZ_CAUWHO010000102.1:0-2683 GCF_963558545.1 uncultured Tyzzerella sp.
TACCTAAAAATAAAGAAATAGAAAAAGAAAAAAAAAGTGAAGAAAAAGTTTATAAAGTAGCTAGCATTAATGATAATAAAGATAATGTAGAAAAATACTTAGATAAAGATATTAATTATGATGCAAAAGAAAATATAAATGAAGGTAGTATAGAAGAAGATGATATAGAAGAAAATAAAGATAAATTAACAAAATTTAAAGAAGTTATTAAAAATATAAAATATAAAATAAACTATATTAAAGAAAAAATTAATTTTATAATATCATATCCTAATAAAAATCAAATATTAAATATGATATTTTTATTGTTAAAAAGCCTTATTAAAGCTATAAAGTTTAAAAAAATAAAAATAAATGTTGATTATGGACTAGATGAACCCTTTAAAACTGGTAACGTTTGTGCTATAATAAGTGCTATAATACCTTTTTTACCTAAAAAGTATATTAAGGATATAAAAATAATGCCAGATTTTGAAAATGAATTATTTTTGGCAGATTTAGAAATAAAATGTAAATCATCTTTATTTAAATTGCTATTTCCTATAATTATATTTATAAGTAAAAAACCTATAAGAGAAATTATTTTTAGTAAAGGAGAATGATTATGTCTAATCTTAATAGTAGTTTAGAAGTTTTATTTAATAAAATGGAAGGTTTTATATCTTCTAAAACAGTTGTTGGAGAGCCTATAAATATAGGTGATGTAATAATTGTTCCTTTGGTTGATATATCTGTTGGTGTTGGTGCAGGTTCTTATGAAAGAAAAGAAAAAAATAATGAAAATACAGGTGGTGGGTTAGGAGCTAAATTAAGTCCTTCTGCTATGCTTGTTGTTCAAGATGGGTCTGTGCAACTTGTAGATATAAAAAATCAAAATAGTGTAAATAAAATTATAGATATGGTACCTGGTGTTGTTTCTAAATTTAATTTGTCATCATTTTTTAAAAAAGATGATATAGAAGAAGGTATAGAAAGTACAGAAGATAAATAAATTTTTGGAGGAAAGTATTTTATGAAGCACGAGCTTATTATCGTTTTAGATTTTGGTGGGCAATATAACCAGCTTATAGCTAGAAGAGTGAGAGATTTAAATGTTTATTGTGAAGTATTATCTTATGATACTCCTATTGAAGAGATTAAAGCTAAAAATCCTAAAGGGATTATATTTACAGGTGGGCCTAGTGTTGTAACAGAAGAAGATGCACCTATTGTAGATAAGGAAATTTTTGAGCTTGGTATACCTGTTTTTGGCATATGCTATGGCTGTCAGCTTATGGGTTATTTAAATGGTGGTAAAGTAGGAAAAGCAGATAAAAAAGAATATGGTAAAGCAGAGTTAACTGTTGATAATACTAACCCTTTATTTGAAAATGTAGATAAAGAGAGTATCTGTTGGATGAGCCATACTTATTATATTACAGAAGTTCCACCTAATTTTGAAGTTGTAGGTACTACACAAACTTGCCCAACTGCTAGTATTTATAACAAGGATAAAAATCTTTATGGAGTACAGTTCCACCCGGAAGTTGTACATACACAATTTGGTAATGATATAATAAAAAATTTCCTATATAATGTTTGTAAATGCTCTGGGGATTGGGTTATGACAGACATTGCAAATGAAATGGTTGAAGCTTTAAAACAAAAAATTGGTGATAAAAAAGTTTTATGTGCATTATCTGGTGGTGTAGATTCTTCTGTAGCTGCTGTTTTAGTACATAAAGCTATTGGTAAAAACTTAACTTGTGTTTTTGTTGACCACGGGCTTATGCGTCTTAATGAAGGTGATGAGGTTATGTCTGTTTTTAAAGAACAGTTTGATATGAACCTTATTAGGGTTAATGCAGAAGATAGATTTTTAGGAAAACTTGCAGGTATATCTGACCCAGAAACTAAAAGAAAAATAATAGGTGAAGAATTTATTAGAGTTTTTGAAGAAGAAGCTAAAAAAATAGGTTCAGTAGATTTTCTTGTACAGGGAACTATTTATCCAGATGTTATAGAAAGTGGTACTAAAAATTCTGCTGTTATAAAAAGCCACCATAATGTAGGAGGGCTTCCTGATGTTGTAGATTTTGAAGAAATTATAGAGCCACTTAGAGATTTATTTAAAGATGAAGTTAGAGCAGTTGGTACTGCCCTTGGTATACCAGACTTTTTAGTACATAGACAGCCATTTCCAGGTCCAGGCCTTGCTATAAGAATAATAGGAGATATAACAAAAGAAAAGCTAGACATACTTAGACAAACAGATTTTGTATTTAGAGATGAAATAGCTAAAGCTGGTCTTGATAGAGAAATTTGGCAATATTTCACAGTTTTAACAGGACTTAGAAGTGTTGGGGTTATGGGTGATGAAAGAACTTATAGCTACACTATTGCTTTAAGAGGTGTTACAAGCCTTGACGCTATGAGTGCTGATTGGGCTAGAATTCCTTATGATGTTTTAGAAAAAATTAGTGTTAGAATGGTAAATGAAGTACCTAATGTTAATAGAGTAGTATATGATATTACTAGTAAACCACCAGCAACAATAGAGTGGGAATAGGATATATTAAAAATAGATAGTGTGAAAGCCTGTGTTTATAGGTTTTTGCACTACATTTATAAATTGGCATTTATAAGTTGTATAATATGGTTATTAAAATTCAATAACTTATTATACAACTTATTTTTATTTATA
>NZ_CAUWHO010000103.1:0-2419 GCF_963558545.1 uncultured Tyzzerella sp.
AAGAACATTTATAAAAATTAAGAAAAATAATATAAAAGGAAATATAACATATTCAGCAGGATAAAAATTTATTTTAAATTTTTCTACTATTTTAAAATTACTTAAATTTCCCCATAAATATTTAAAATTATTTATATCATTACTATTTTTAAATGAAAAAATATAAGAACTATAATTTCCTAAATCATTGTCATCATTAATATGCATAATTTTAGTTTTTAATTTTGGATTTAGCTTTTTAAAGTTTCCTATATTTTTATAATTTTTATCTAATAAATCATCTGTTATATACTCTCCATTTCCTTTGGGTACAACTTTGCTTTTTACTTGGTCAAATATTTGTAAATCATTAGTATATATCACTAATTCATCTTTACCTAAATATTTATATTTGGTAATATAAATCTCATTTTCATCACTTAATTTCTTAATATAATTTTTTAATTCATCATTACTTAGGCTTTTATCAAAATCATAAGTTACTATTTGTACTTTATTATCAAAAAGTAATTTATCCACTTTATAATCAAAGAAAGTATTTAATGATAATAATATTATAAATGCTATAGTTAAAGATGAAATATATAATATTTTTCTCATTATAACTCCTCCTTATAAAATAAGGTATGGAAATAACACTAATTAATTTTTCCATACCTTAGTAATTAATTATTATTGTTTATTATCATAATAAGCACGGTTTATTCCTTTTGATGTCCATTCTACTGATGCTTTACTAAATGTATCAGCTTCTTTCCAACCTCCATCATTATAATCGCCTATTCCATTTGTTACTGAAGCACGCCCTTTTGTTTTATAATGTTTATATTCTGAGATTAATTTTGTTCCTCTCTTTCCTCTAATCCAATAACCACCATCCATACTACCAGATGTAATACCATCTCTTGTTCTTCCATCAATAATTTCTGAACCTTTACCATATTTAGATATATCTAAACCTTCAGCAAAAACACTTGTACTACCTAATGCTAACATACCTACTAAACTTAATGGTAAAACTAATTTTCTTAATCTTTTCATAATAAAATCTTACTTAATATGTAAATATTTTTATTTATATAAATCTCATTTAGAGTATTTATATCTAATTGAATTATTTATCTTTCCTAGCATTAACATTATTCCATTACATAATAAAGAAATACAAATATAAGCCGAAAGATTTATTTTATTAAGTATTAAAGTTAATAACAATAAACTTAAAACTATCAGTAAATTTCTTGTTGTCCTTTTTTCATAAACTTTAATTTCTATCTCATCTAGTGGTTTATTTTCGTCTTCAATAGGTGCTAAAGATAAAATTATTATACTAGATATTATTGATATTACCGTTATTATTAAAGGGTTTCTTAATGCCTGTCCCTTTAAAGTTGAAAGTACAACCACTAACATTAATACAGAAAATATATAACATTTTAGTGGTGTTCTACAATGATATCCTCCAGCATATATCCTTATATATATGTAAGTTAATATAAATAATATAGTTTCTAAAACCAATTTAAATGTAATTCCTAAAATTATCATTGTAACTATATTAACAATATATAATATTATTTGCTCTAATCCACAGATATATAATTCCTTTTCTTCCTCTGCAATTAAATTTTTATGAATAAATATATTTATTATCTTCTCATATATATTTTTCATAATTAAAATTTTCTGTACTTTTTAGCATTCTCTGGAAGTTTATTCTGATGTGCAAGTCCAAAACAATTTGAGTTTACATTTAATACAACTGCACTTTTTAAAGTTTTTACAACTGATTTTGAAATACATTCATTTAACTTTTTCATTTTTATTACCACCTTTATATATAATTTTTATGAGTTTATTATATTTTATTATAAAGCAAATTTCAATATATTAAGGACGAATTGTAATTTTAAAAGGACGAATTGCAAAAAACTATATAAATAATAATATTTCGACAGTAAAAATATCATCATTACATTTATATTCTAATATCCCATTATACTTTTCAATAAAGTTTAAAACATTATTAATTCCTATTCCGTGTTCATTTTTTTCATATTTTGTTGTAATTAATTTATTTTCTTTAATAATTATTTTTTTATCAAATCTATTAGATACTGTTATAAAAATTTTATTTAGCTTATATGTTATCTCAAAATTTATAAACTTATTTTCCTTTACTTTATCATTAGCCTCTATTGCATTTTGTATAATGTTTCCTAAAATTGAAACCATATGGAATTCTGATATTTGTATGTCATACGGTACTTTAGCTGTTGCATTTATTTTTATCCCTTTATTAAAAGCTTCATTTAATTTAAAATTAACTATATTATCTATAATGTAATTTCCTGTATCAATAAATTTTGTTATACTAATTTCCTGTAATTTAAAAATACTTTCTATATAATTTTTAGCT
>NZ_CAUWHO010000104.1:0-2396 GCF_963558545.1 uncultured Tyzzerella sp.
ATTTTCTTATGAAAAAATTTTTTGCATTTTTGCTATTTAGGTTCTTTCTAGCTTCAGGTGTACATTTAACTCTTAATTCTTCAGGTATATCTTTTTTCTTAAATACAGGGTATATTTCTACTTCTACTATTGGTCCTGATTTAGTAGTCTTTGTTACATGTCCACAATATGAACCTATTATTTTATTTGTATCATTTTCACTTAGATTATCATTTATTGATTCTAATTTTTCTGTATCTAGTTCTGTATACTTATTATTTCTTTTTCTTCCTATACTGTTTTTTTCTCTAGCCATTTTTACTCCCTCATAAAACTTATTTTTAACTATACATTTGTTTGATTTTTTATCACTTATAACAAGGTCGCCTAAGACCCCTACGGCCTTTGGATTATCAAGCTTTAAATTAACTTTTCTTAGTGTGTGATTGTTTAAAATCACACACTTTTTATATACTAATTTTTATCTGATTTATATTTAGTATCTTTTTCAATCTCAATTTCGTATAGTGCTTCTACACGACCTTTAAAATTTTCAAACTTTAACGGATTTACTCGTTCTAAGTAAGCTAATTTTTTAGAAATAGATTCAATTTCTTTACTTGTCATATTGCACCTCCATTTTTATATGTCTTTGACATAGATTTTATATGTCTTTGTCATATTTGTCAATATTTTTTCTGTTTTTGACATATTTTTTTATTTTTGCCATATTGCATTGACATATTTTTTACTGTATAATATGTCAAGAGGTGATTATTTTGAACAATAGATTGAAAGAATTGAGAAATCATCTTGGACTATCTCAAAAAGATTTCGGAAATAAAATTTGCCTATCTCAAGATCATATATCTTCACTAGAAAAAGGCAGAAGAAATATTACAGATAGATCTATAAAGAATATTTGTAACGAGTTTCATGTTAACGAAGAATGGTTGCGTTCTGGAAGAGGTAGAATGATCCAAGACATAACAGAAGATATATCTGCACCTGATCATATTAAAGAATTATTAAGAAAATTTAGTTTACTAAGTGAAGAAGATCAGAAAAAAATGAATATTATGCTAGATGCATTTATATCTGAAAGTAAAAAAGAGGAGAATTAATTTTTCTCCTCTTTCTCATTTATTTTAGCATCTATATACCCTTTTAAATATTCTATTTTTAGCTTATTTATTTTATCTAATAGTATTAATTTCTCTAAAAAAATGTTAATCATCTCTTTTTGCATATCATTTAACTCCTTTAAATACAAAAAATATCTAAAATTTGCCCCATAAGAGCCTTTTGATTTTCTTTTTCAATGTTTTTTATCATATTTTTAAATTTATCTGTTTAAATACGATTCTTCTATTCTTTTCTTTGCTATTTCAAAATATTTATTATCTAGTTCTATTCCGATAAATCTCCTGTTTGTATTAGCACAAGCTACTCCTGTACTTCCACTTCCCATACAATTATCTAAAACTATATAATTTTCTTTTGTATACGTCTTTATTAAATATTCAAGAAGATCCACTGGCTTTTGAGTTGGATGCACTGTCTTTGTCTCTTTATTGAAAAATAAAACATTTTTTGGATAATTAGTGTATTTCGCTATATATTCTTTCATTAGTGATTTTTCATTGTATATAATATCATTGTTACTAATTTTGCTTTTTCCTTTTTTAACTATTGGTTTCTCTAGTTCTATAAGTCCTTGTGGTATATATAATGGTTTTTTTTTATAAAATACATTTATATCTTCAACTTTCCGCATTGGTTGATGTTTAGCAAATACAAATCCTGTTGATGTATTTTTTATCCAATACCAACTATATTTGTAGTTATTTATATTAGAATTTATCAGTTTTGTTGTGAATGGTTGAACTGAAAATAGAACAATAGCTCCATTATCTTTTATAATACGATTATATTGTTCCCACATCTCGTCAAACGGAATTATGTTATCCCAGGAGCAATCAGTTATCCCATACGGTAAATCACATAAAATCATATCTATTGTTTTATCTTCTATTTTCCTCATAATTTCAATACATTCACCGTTATGCAAATCATATTTTTTTAAGTTATTCAAAATCATAAAATCGTCTCCTTTCTTCTTTGTTGGAATATTTTAACATGAAAAAGTGTTCATACCATGAACATTTTCTGTCATATTTCGACATTTTTTTACATATTTCACGTTAAAGGAGACGGTATTTTTATGATTAGAAAACAAAGATTATTATTAAAAGTAACACAAAAAAAATTAGCTTCAAAATTAGGAATTAGTAGATCTTATTTATCAAAAATAGAAAATAAAGAATTTAAGAATGTTAAATTAAACCTATTTGAAAATATAGCAGAAGAACTAAACCTCGATTTAAATTGTCTTTTAGATTGGTTTTTAGAAAAAT
>NZ_CAUWHO010000105.1:0-2303 GCF_963558545.1 uncultured Tyzzerella sp.
TTATCTTCTTCTTTTATTTCCCATTTATAATTAATTACTCTTTTATAGCTTGAATAATTACCATTTGTATTTTTAAGCTCAAACAAATATCTATAAGTTGGCCTTGGGTTATCAAGTTCTAAAACAGCTATTCCTTTTGTACCTCTGTTTATAAATCTTCCAACGTTGTTATTCCATACATTCATTGTAGCTAAAAACTCTGCATTTGGGTTTTGGTTATGTATTAAAACTATGTTATCAAAAGGGTATTTGTTAAATTTTACTATTGTATCTAATAAGCTTTTTAAGTCATCGTTAGTTTTTATATTATCAACTGTTTGTTGATACTTTAGTTTTAATTCTTGTATTTTTTTATTACTAATAACAATCACTCCTTTGTATTTTTAACTTGTTCGCCATTGGCGAACAAGTTCTGTATTAAGTCATTTTCAAGGCTTACAAGGTTTTAAAGTTACATCTGTGCCACTAACCTACATCTATATTTTTATCATTGAAATACATTTCTAAAGCCTTATCTATTATATATGCTATTTCCTTATCATCACTTGTAGAATTAAAGTATTTATCTATAACAGTATTAGGTATTTTCTTATATTTTGCTCTTGTTCTCTTATATTTATTTTCATTTAATAAATAACTTTCTAAGTTATCTAAATTTAATCTATCTTCTTTAAATAGATTTTTTAGTTTCTCAGACTTTTCAATGGGTATTTTTACTCCATTATCTATAAATATATTTATTTCATTTTGTATATCTTCATTATCTATAAAAGATAAGTTATATCCAGCTCTTATAGGTAAAATTTCATTATCTATCTTTTCTAATAAACTTGGGATTAATTTAGCTAATCTCATATATCTAGCAACTGTATCTTTAGATAGATTGTAGCTATCTCCAACTTTTTTAATAGCTTTATTATGATTTGAATTTACAAAAATATTTTCTTTCATTAAATTACCTATTTCTTGTAATAAATCTGTCCTTCTACCTTGACATTTTAAAGTCTTATAATGTTGTTCTAATGTGTATGCTCTTTCAGAATGGCTTAAATCACTAAATGAACGTTGCATTAAGTTTGTTTCTGTTACAATTAATGTTGCTTCATCTAGTGTTAAGTCATTTTTTATAACACAAGGTATCTCATCAATACCTGCTATTTTACAAGCTTCAACACGATTATGTCCACTTAATATAATAAAATCGTATTCATTTTCCCATACAATTATAGGTACAATAACTCCATAATCTTTTAAACTTTGTACCATATTTTCAAGTCTTTCTCCTGTATATAACTTAAATTTATGGTTAGGAAAGTGTTTTAGTTTATTTATTTCAATTTTATTTATTTCTTTTTCATCTACTGTTCCTGTTGCAAAATTTAACATTTTGCTAAAATCATCTAGCTCCATTTCATTACTCAATTTGTAACACCTCATTTACTAAGTTTTTATATGCTTTTGCTACTATATTTGTTGGTAAGTATTCACATATAGTTTTCTTATATATTGTAGCCTCTGCAACTTTTATACTTCTTGGTATTATAGTTTGAAAAATATTTATTTCTTCTTTAAAAGCATTATTTAGCATCTCTTTTACTTTTTTTGAAGATTTTGTATTTTCTTTGTCCATTGTTATTAAAATTCCGTCAATTTTTAAATTTTTATTTACTTTTTTTATAACTTGGTAATGTTTTATAAGCTCGGATAGTCCTTTTGCTGATAATATTTCTGCTTGAGTAGGTATTATCAAGCTATCAGATGCAACCATTACATTTAACATAGCTGTTCCTATTTGAGGCATACAGTCAATAATTACATAATCATAATCAACTTTTATTTTATCAATAAATTTTTTTAATATATATTCTCTAAAATTTACTGTTGATAGTTTTGTTTCTAAAGTAAACAGGTTTGCATTTGAAGGTATTAAATCTATACCTTTATTTTTAATTATGTAGGTTTCTTTTAACGGTAATTCCTCATCTTTTATAATATAATTTATAATTGTAGATATGGTTATTTTAATATTGTTTGGGTTTTCATCACTCATTATTAAAGTTGAATTAGCCTGTCCATCATAATCTATTAATAAAACTTTTTTTCCTTTTTTAGCGAATAAATAAGCTATTGTTGTCGCAGTAGTAGTTTTGCCAACACCCCCTTTTTCATTTGTAATGGCTATAACTTTACTCATATATTTCAGCTCCTTTTTATAGATTTTAAAAAATAAAAAAATAAGACTTAATCAAACCCCTTGATAATTCAAGGTTTATTAAATTAAGTCTTATTATAGCAAGTTCATC
>NZ_CAUWHO010000106.1:0-2220 GCF_963558545.1 uncultured Tyzzerella sp.
AACATATATCTAAATTTATAAAGTATAATTTAATCTCTAAATAAATTATTTACAAAAGCAAAAAAGCCCACCCTAAGGTAGACTTTTTCGTCCGTGACAACTATCGGACACCACTGTAAATTAAATTCCTGTAAACTATTATCACACATATGGGATAATAGTAACATGTGAGCGAGTTTCTTAAAAGAGCACTAACAACTTTTTGCAGAAATTTACTTACTTATTGTAATATATTCTGTTTTATTTGTCTATAGTTTAGTTACATACATGTAAAAAGACCAGAACCGAAACTCTAGCCTTTTCACAGAAAGCAAGTATTTTGTAAAATAATTATGTAAGGTAAATAATTACCTATACCTTATAATAGTATATTTTTTTACCATTGTCTATATATTTTGCAATAAACAAACGATATTTTTATCATACTATTGCATTATCCAATACACTGTCCATACCATTACAGATATTATTACTTCAACCACTAATAATTTTTTTGTATGCTCTCTGAAAGCATCAATGATGTTTTTTTCTCCTTCTATAACTTCGGTTATTGCAGTTCCTATACTACCTATAGCTCCTATTACTAAAAATAAAATCCACATAATGATAAATATTAACTTTAACATTGTAAAGCCTCCCCTTTATATTAATAGTAATTGTATTACTATTATAAATTTCGTCATATTCTTTAAAAAACTTTAATTTATTATAGTGAAAATAAAATAAGACCAAGTTTTCACCTGGTCCTACTAAAACTATTCTTTGTTATTTAAAAAAGTTGATTGTCGTTGTATCAAATGTGTTATACTATACATAGAAAATATCTAGGAGGTGAAATCATATGCATATCAGATCTATTTTCAAGCACATTTCTCTAGAAACTGAACAATTCAATAAAGAATTTGAATTAGCTAAGAAATCACAAGAAAATGCACAACTATATAATAATAATTCATACCTAGATAGAAAAAATATGATTGTTAAAGGTAAAGATAAACTTAGAAATAAATGGCAATAGGAGTAATAATATATATATTCTTGCTGTTACTATTAGCTAATAACTTTATAAATTCAATACCACATTCATTTACACTATTAAGTGCATCTATTAAAAAAGATGCACTTTTTTTGCTGCCATTGTCTGTAGTTCCACATACTTTATTTATTTTTCCTGTTATATTAATTTGCCCAGAATACTTAAAATTAACCATTCGTATATCTTCTCTTAAATACTTTTCATTAATTACTACAATCATATTATCTACTACAAATACGGTATTTGTGGGAATCATGGATTTAAATACATATGATAACTTAGAGCCCATTTTAGTTAACATATGTATTTCTGGAGGTAGCTTAACATTGTCTATAGATTTTCCTTGTTGATTAACAAGTTTATTGTTTTTATCTATTCTTATATCCCCCCCCAAATGTTCCATATAGAATAAATCTTTTAGAAACTTTTCCTCACACATTTTTTCTATAATATCTGTATTTATAATGGTATATTCACTGTTAATATTAATATATTTCCCTATATTAGAAACATCTAGTGAATTTGCTTTAATACTATTATTATCTTCTATATATTTTTCAAAGTAATTAAACATATTATCATGCAAAACCTTTGATGCCATTTCCCTATACAGCTCACTGCTCTCTGTAATGTCTAGACCACTCTCTAACGTTTTTTCTATTGTTACATTCCCTTTTATCATTGCGGCATTACCCTCAAGAACAGAAGATGATTTTTGAGTTGTGGTTGGGGTTCCACTAAGATCTTTAGAGTATACATTACTCTCACTATTTCGTAGAGTTTCAAGTCCATCATTTTCTTGAGCCATAAATGATGCCAAAAAATCAGTATCTAAATAAATGAAATTTCTCATTTCTATCTCCTCACTTTCACGTTGATACCTATAAGATATTTTATTAATCAAATTAATTCAAATCTTAAATATAGATGTTTTAGGGTTTTTTCTTATAAAATTCGCTTTTTTCTTTTAATATATTTTTTATTCGCCTTTATTCTTATTTTTTCAAATAATTTCTCCTTTTTTTGAGCATAAAAAAGAAGCTAGAGCCTAAGCCCTAGCCTTATAGTGATAACTGTCTATCCAATTTTAATACTTCTAGTACTTCATCTATTTTCATAATGACATCAAGTGAATAACTAATCTCTTCCCACTTACTTACTCCTAGTTCGGCAAAGAGTACCAT
>NZ_CAUWHO010000107.1:0-2194 GCF_963558545.1 uncultured Tyzzerella sp.
ACTATTTATATATATTATTACATTTTTTTTGTAATAATACAATTACAATATTGTTACAAATTTATTTTTATTTATATAATTAAGATATTTATATCAATTATGTTAATAAAATAAATAAAAATCAGTTGTATAATATAATTAAGGAATATAAATTATCTTTTTATTTTTTTTAAAATAACAATTAATGTAATATAATAAATTATAACCCTAAAGTGGAATAAAACCCAACTAGTTTATAACCCCATTTTTAAACTAGCTCTTTTATTAAACTATTTATCTTCTCTCTTAATTTTAAAAGCCATTTTGAGCAATGTTTATATTTACTAAATGTTATTTCACATTCTTCTTCTATTATTTCAATAACTTTTTCTTTTCCCAATTTAGTTTCTAATAATTTCAATGCTCTTAAATCTTGTAATGCATCATAAAATACCTCAAGCCTTAAAGATACATTAACACCATCTTGTGACGGGTACACAACATAAGCATCTCCCGATGGAAAACCACAACCTGCATCACTAGTTAAATATGGATTAATAGGATATTTAGAAAACTGCGAATACCAAAAATTATATCCCCAATGTAAAAACCCCTGTATATCATATTTGTACAATTGCATACCTAAAATTCTATTTCTGTGGCTTGGCATATTAAAAAATTTATTTGAAACACCTTTATATTGTACACAGCAATAATATGCCCATAAATTTTCTACCCTATTTTCTAAAAATATATCTATATGGTCTGTAGCAACAACAGGAGCTTTTATATAGCCTTTTTCATAAAACTCATAATTTGAAATAGCATCTAATGTTTTAAAATCTTTAATATGGTCCTTTATCAAATTGTATGCACATTGGTAATTTTCCATATCATTTAAAGATGGTTCATCTGAAATATGAAACCAACTTTTATCTTGTAGATTTTCTTTTTTAATAAACTCCACAAGTCTTGGCAAAAATTGATTTAAAAAATTTTTATATTCATCAGAACTAGCCAATGTATCCCAACCAAAAATTCTTTTATATTCTCCATTTTCTTTTGCCATAATTTTAGGTGTAAACTTAGAACCCCACTGTGTAAAAAATGGAGAATACTCAAAATGTTTAATTTTATATTTTAAGCACATATCTATAAATCTTTTTAATTTTTCAAAAGAAAACTCAAATTTATCTCCATTTTTATACACATCTACCAATTGCACTGTAGGACGTTCCTTGCCAACTTCTGTATCCAATGCTGGTGTAAAAATAGGAGTTAAAATCATATTCATACCATAATCACTAGCTGTTTTAATAAAATCCTCTATTCTCTTAAAATGTTCTTCGCTAAATACTGGTATATTATAATATGTAGCTATACAGTCACAATGAAACCAATTAGTGTATATTAAGTCTTGTTCTGGCAATTTTTTATCTATAATCTCAATATTAAAAATATCCTTTGTTAAATTTAAGTTATTTTGATTCATACAAATTTCTATATCGTAATCACCAGCTTTAAGGCTATCTTTAGGCTCTATTGTTATCCAAATACTCCTCCATTGCTTATTTAACAATCTAATAGTTTTTGGCATTTCAACTAAAACATCTGGATAAAAACCAGGTGTATTTCTTAAAATATTATCATCGTGGTTATGATAGCAAGGCATTTGTGAAGGAACGTTCTCAACATATTTAATAGATATACAATCTTTTATTTCAGAATTAATAGAAAAGCTAACATCATCTAGTCTTTCCCCTTCAATAACAAAAGCTAATTGAAATGAAAAACGTTCATTTAGAAGCATACTTCCTTTTTTAGTTTCTTCTGCAATACAATTTTCATCACAAAAAACTTTTTCTAAAGAAGATAATAGCTTTGTTTTATAAATTCTTTCTCCAATTTTATTTTCCATAATTTTTATAAATTTAAGCCTATTTGCAAAAATTTTCCTCCATTTTTATAATATTATACTTTAACAAATTTCTATATTTTTATAGTTTAATTATAAATTTATATGAATTTTGCTATAATAAAATTTATAATTATTTTATATTTAATTATAGTGTGTAAAATATGTATACTATAACTAAAAATATTATTTTTTATTATATAAGAAAAATTAAGTAAAATCAATAAATATTTTATACGAAAAAGTCCTACAAATATTACTATAAAACAATATTTGTAGGACACTTCTATTTATATAACC
>NZ_CAUWHO010000108.1:0-2100 GCF_963558545.1 uncultured Tyzzerella sp.
AAAACAATCCAAGCGACAAAATAAAATTATTATTCAATGATATAAAAAAATATAAATAATATAATGTTTAGTACTGATACACTAGCCCCTGTTGGCATTGCATATAAATAAGAAATAAGTAATCCTAATATAAAACAAAAAACTGATATTATTCCAGAAAAAATAACTACCTTTTTAAATTGTTTAAAAATACGCATAGCTGTTAATGCTGGAAAAATAATAAGGCTAGACATTAATAAAGCTCCCATAGTACGCATACCAAGTACAATAATAATAGCCGTTAAAATAGCAATTATCATATTATAAACTTCTACTTTATTTCCTATGGACATTACAAAATTCTCATCAAATGTAACTGCAAAAATACGATTATATAAAAGTATAAATAATATAAAAATAATAGTACATAAAATAACTGTTAATGCAACTTCATTTTCATTAACTCCTAATATAGAACCAAATAAATAATTATTTACATCTGTATTCATACCTACTGTAGTAGATAGAACTAAAATACCTACTGCAAGGGAGCCTGTAGAAATAATAGCAATAGCTGCATCTCCTTTTATTTTACTACTTTCTTTAATTTTTAAAAGGAAAAACGCTGCTATTACAACTATAGGTAAAGAAATAACTAAAGGTTGTAATTTAAGTGCTGTTGAAATAGCTAAAGCACCAAAGCCTACGTGAGATAATCCATCTCCTATCATAGAATATCTCTTTAGTACCATACTAACACCTAACAAAGATGCACATAATGCAATAAATACCCCTACAACTAATGCTCTTACCATAAACGGATATGATAAAATTTCTTTTATCAAACTAATCATTATCATAACCCCCTTTAGAAAATTTTATTCCTATAGAAGTTTTAACATATTCTTTTGGGGTACCATAAAATAATTGCTTTTTATCTGCTAAATGTAATATTTTTGTAGAATAATATAATACATTTTCTATATCGTGAGATACCATAATAATTGTTAAATTTTGATTTTTATTTATATCTGAAATTAAATCATAAAATTCAGTCACTGCAATAGGGTCAAGTCCCACAACAGGCTCATCTAAAAACAATATTTTTTTGCCTGCACATAAAGCTCTTGCAAGTAAAACTCTTTGTTGTTGCCCTCCAGATAATTCACTATAATATTTATTTTTTAAATTTTTAATATTAAGTTGTTCTAGTTTTTCTTCTGCCATATTTTTTTCAGTTTTATTATAAAATGGACGCCACTTCAAATTATTTAAAAATCCAGAAAGAACTATCTCAAAAACTTCTGCTGGAAAGTCTTTTTGAAGTTGTGTCTGTTGGGATAAATAACCTATCTCATTTAATTTTAATCCATCACCTGTACAAATTCTGCCTTTTGAAGGAGTTTTTAACTTTAAAATTCCTTTCATTAATGTACTTTTACCTGCACCATTTTCACCTATAATAGAAAAATAATCTCCTTTTTCTACTGAAAAGTTTAAACCTTCAACAATTACATTTCCATCATAAGAAAAACTTAAATCTTCACCTATTATTAAAGACATCTAGTTTAAAGCCTCACGGAGTTTGTTTATATTTTCGTTCATAAGTGATAGATATGTAACCCCATTTGCAAATTCGTCGGCAGACACGTTATGGCAAGAATGAAGCATTACTTTTTTTGCACCAGTAGAGTCAGTTATAGCATCGGCTATTTTACCATTAGAAAATTCTATGGTAAAAACTACTGGTATTTCTTTTTCCTTTACTTTATCTACTAAAAAAGCAACTGTTGATGGGCTTGCTTCTGTTTCTGTAGAGCACCCAGAAAAAGCTGCAAAATAATCTAGGTTATATTCATTAGCTAAATATCTAAAAGGAAATCTATCACCAAAAACTAATATATTTCTTTTAGAAGAAGAAACTACATCTCTAATATCCTTGTCTAATTTTTCTAATTTTCTTATATATTCATTAGTATTATCCTCATATAATACTGCATTTTTGCTGTCTTTTTCAACTAAAATATCTTTAATTTTTTTAGAAATTTTTATTGCATTTATAGGAGATGTCCAAACGTGCTCATCTATTTCATCCTCGTGTTGATGCTCGTGTTCGTGTTC
>NZ_CAUWHO010000109.1:0-1959 GCF_963558545.1 uncultured Tyzzerella sp.
TTCTTCAATTATTATTGCTTTATTTTCCGTATTAGATTTTGAATTTAAAAGAAGTTTTACTTTATCATCAAAAGTTTCAGGTTTTTTAATCTGCATTTCTACCTCCTATACTAAAAAATCCCCAGTAAATTAATACTGAGGATTTAAAAAACTATATATCATATTTTATTTTTAAAGTATTACCTAAAGTATCTAATAATACTTCATAAAATTTATCTTTTATTTCTTCATCTCCTAAAATTTCTTGTAAAACTTCAAAATTTTCATTTTCTCCATTTTTATTAAAGAAACCAGTTCCAGTATCTGGCATTAATTCGTCAAGTAACATTATTAATAACATATCAGCTTTATTTTTCATATTATGCCACCTCATTTCTTTTTTCTGCTATTGTCTGTATTACACCTTGTTGTTTCATTTCGTATATAAATTTCTTTCCTGCTTCTGTCCAATATAGATGTGGGAAAGTTTTAAAACCTTTTGATGTATTGCTTGGCTGTGGAATTGTTTTAGCATATCCTTTGTCTGCATATTTAGAATATAACTGCCACGGACTTGATTTACTTGTCTTATACTGTACTCCTACTCTGTGAAGTTCTTTGTTCAGTTCTGTGGCTGATTTAAAACCTAAGTCTTTTGCTATTGTACTTATTGCAAATAAGCCGTCAGATATTAACATAGCTTTACAATACATTGCTTGTGGTTTAAGTTCTGACACTTCGCTTTCTAATTGCCTTATTTTTTCATTTTTTCTTTCAATAGTCTTTTGAGCAACTAATACAGCTCTTGCCATAATATCCTCGTCCGTATCATCTTCTGAAGCAACTATATACCCACCTGTTTTTCTTATTGTAGGTAAAATTTCATCACACACAAGGTCTTGAAAGGCTCTTGCTGTTTCATTATTTGCTTTCATGCAAAGTTTATAGAAAATGTTTTCAGGTATAAATTCTTCTTTTCTTTCCGTACACACAAGTGTGTACGATAAATCTTTTAAATATCCCTCGACTCTTGACCACATTACAACTATGTTACCACTATTGGCAATTCTTGTAAATCCAAGTCCACGAGCCACATCTTCAAGATTTAAAAATGCTGTCCCGTTGCTTTTCTCAATGTATGCTCTTACATTTTTAATTGTTACTAATTCGTTCATATTATACTGCCTCCTTATATCTTTTTAACATTTGATTATCACAAGCTCCACTATAATTTTCTCCGTATTCAAAATATACATCTTTTGTTAAATCTAAAGTTCTTGCTACAAGGCTTTCAAGAGATGTGAATAATTTTTTTCCCTCTTCTGATTGTTTTAAAATTTCTTCTGCCCTGTAAAGTGTTTTGTACATTTCTTCTTGAGTTTCATGCAGTTCATCTTTAACCATTAACTGACTTCTACATTCCTCCACAAATTCAATTACAAGTTTTGCATTTTCTGTTAGCATATTTTTCCTCCTAAAAATTTGTATTTTTGGAGTTAATGCAGTATAATATGATTGCTAGGTCGTTATTATACGGCATTCTCCTATTGGAACTCAAAAGGGAACTGATAGGAGATTTTTTATTTCTTTTTAACAATGGTAATAGTTTTTGTTTCTTCGTTATAAGTTACTTCAACGGATTTTTCATTTTCTGAAATACCCATATCAGAAACCCATTTTCTAGGTAAAGTTATTCTGTTTGAAACTCCACCATTACCTGCTTTGTAAAAAGAAACATTCAAATCTCTTTTTTCCATGATGTTCTCCTTTTACGTCCCTAACAACATTATATAATAAGTAGGGACGTAAGTCAACACTTTTTTATTATATTCCATTAACTCCAAAATTTTTTAGGATTTCCTCAGTATTTATTCACTTGCCAATGTCCAAACTATTTTAAACGATATTAATTTTTCTTAAAAACTCTAAAGTACCATTTATTCCATAAGGGAAAAAATAAACTTTATTTTCCATTAAAAC
>NZ_CAUWHO010000110.1:0-1907 GCF_963558545.1 uncultured Tyzzerella sp.
ATTAAATTCTCTGTTGTCTATTTTAAATTGTTTTTCAATAAATTTTAACTTTATTTCATCATTAATCACAATTTCTTCAATACTATTATTTAATTTACCTTCTTGTCTATTATAATACCTTGATATACAACTTATTAATAATATTATAGTATAAGTTATTATAATAGATTTATATATCTTTATTTTATTATTTGACATGCTTTTTTATAAAACTCCTTTCTTTCAGCCAAGCCATTCATATTTCTTCCATTTACAATTTTTGTTATTTGCTCAACACTTGCTCCTTCATCACATAATCTATTTAAATTTGCATATTTTTTATAATCCCTCCAATACCAACCTGATGCATCCCAAGCATAAAATTTAGATACTCTTTTATAACCTTCTGTAACAATCAACTCATCACCTAAATATTTACTATAACTTAGATAAGTATCTTTTCCTGTAATTTGTATATAACCAGCTCCTCTATATAATAAAGCATCCTCGCTATTTGTATTACCTAGTACATTAATATATTTATAAAAATACTCATCTTTACCAACTTCTATTGTAAGAGAACCTCTAAATGATTCATGACAAACTTGTGATAAAAAATGGCGAATTCTTGGTACTGTGTTTATTTCATACTTTTCAAGTATAAAATTTAATTCATTAATCATTGAATCTGTTACATATTCTTTTAAAAATCCTATATGTATAAGTTGTTCCTTTTCAACATATATTTTTCTTATAAGATTTAACCTTTTATTTTGCCACTCCCAAATAATTTTAATATTTAATAAGGATTTTAACAATTCATTTATATTTGAAAATTTTATATTATCTAAAACATATCCTAACTCTTTTGGCTTGATTATTTTAAAATCTTTTTCTTCAATTTTTAATAAATAATAGTTATTATTATCATCTTCAAGAGTACATCCTAATTTATTGAATAATTTTTGTACAAACTCAGTATATGTGTGTCCTCCATTATTCTCTATATAATATCCTGTGCAAATATACTCTTGTTTAATACTTTGATTATTTATTATTTTTAAATAAACAGGAATAATTTCTCTTTCAAAATAATATGTCGTATATATATATTTCACTTTTATCTTTTTAAAAAAGCCTTCTTTTTTTGTATTAATTTCTGTTTTTTCATTTCTTTTAGATATATTCTCTCTATAACCCATTTCAAAAATTTTTTTAATATTTAAATTATTAGTAATCATATTATCTTTTTTATATTCTAAATAATCTTCTTGTATTCTACCATTAGATTTTGTATGAAATTTGATAATATCTACTTTTTCTAATCTATCAAATTCCTCAATACTTTTATTTTTATCCATATTTATAGATTTATTATCTAATATAGCTTGCATAAATTGTTCATTACCATAGCTTTTAGTATTATTTTCCCTTATATTTTTTAAAAACTTTTCATCATTTTTAGACAAATATTTTTTAGCACCATTTGTTACTATTCCCATTTCAACAGTATTATCTTTATTCATTAAATCATCTCCATTAAATTTCTTCGATTGTAAAAGCTATTTCATTTGTTATATTTTTTAATTGTTTATGTTCATACTTATCATAAGTAACATTAAATATTAATGTTACTTCTTCTAATTCAATAAAATATAATTTATATACTTTCATATCATAGTAAAATGTTAATAAATGCATTTCCCTTTCTTTTAATTCTATTAACTCATCATATATAACAACTTTATTGTATGTAGCATTTATTTCATTAATAATATCTTGTTTTATTAAAAATATATCTACTTTATACATTTTAAATAAAAACAAAAAATCTTCATTTTTATTACTAAAAATATAGTCTGCCTCAAAAATTTTATTATACCAATTATTATCTAATTCTAAAAAATTTATTGGAAATTTCATTTTAG
>NZ_CAUWHO010000111.1:0-1875 GCF_963558545.1 uncultured Tyzzerella sp.
TTGTACAATTCATTGATATAATTTAAATAATAAATTTACTAAAAGTAATATAAGGAGGATAAAGTTGAAAAAATTATTATTTTTTAAAATAGATTTTAGTTCTAAGATTTTTTTGTCAATTTTAAAATCTATGTTAATTATTATCCCTCTACCTATTATTATTCTTATTATTATGGAAATGGTTTCTTTAAATATAATAGAAGATACAATATCAAATTTTGAAAATATTATTTTTGAAAAGGTATCAGATGAAATAGAATTTACTTATGAAGATGCGTATCAGACAATATACAATATAAAAGTAGATGAGGATATAAATAAATATTTAAGGAGTAAAGAAAGAAATTATTATACAGAATATGAAATATTTAAGTCATTTAATAAAATAATTAAAAGAAATAAAAATATAGATGAAATTGCTCTCTACCTTCATAGTTATGACTATGTACTTTCTACTAATTCTGGAATGAGTACATATGACTATAAAAAAAAATACTATAAAAATTTTGATGGAGAACAGGAAAAATATAAAATAAGTAATTTATATATGTCCAGTATACATTTTTATAGAAATAGTGAAGGAAACAATATTTTAATAACCGATATAGGAGATAACAATAAATTGATTATTAAATTAAAAGATATATATATTTTAGAAAAATTGAATAATATATTTATAAATAAAAATGATAATGTATATATTATTTTAAATAATAAAATGTTAGTTTCCACAAATAGTAATAAAGATGACGATTTAGCAAAAGAGCTTACAAAATGTTATAATGAAAATAAAGATAAATTAAAAATTAAAGATTTAAATTATCATTTAAAATTTAGAGAAATTACAAAAAAAGGAATTATTTTAGTTTATGCAAAGCCTGAGAATATACAATATTTGTCTGTAAAATTCTCAAAAGCTTTAGGCATATCTTGTATTATTTTATGTATCATTTTATTATTTATAGCAGTTTTATTAACTACAAATCGTAACTATGCACCTATTAAACGTTTATTTGATATGTTAAAAGATGACGGAGATTATTTTCAAGAACTTAACTATGGAAATTTAGAGAAATATATTAAAAGCTACAAAGAGCAAAATAAAAATATGAAGATAAAGCTAAAAAAATATGAAGATGATATTAAAGAATTATATTTAGGTAAATTACTTATATCAGGATTATCTCATAGTATTTCAAAAGAGGACATAAAATTATGGGGATTTTACGGAAAATTTTATACTGTAACTATGTTTTTATTTGAAAATCAGGAAAAAGAGCAAGACTTAATAGGGGATTATAAAAAAGAAATTTTAAAAGCGTATATAGAGCAGTATTTGAAGGACTATATTTATTATATGATTGAAAATAAGTCTAATATATATTTTATTATAAATGGAAATGGAAATACTGAAGATGAATTTTATAAAGATGTTAAAAATAAAAATTTTCAATTATTAGATGAGTTTATAAAAGTTGAAAATATCTATTGCTCTACATATATAAGTAAATGTTTTAAAACATTAGATGATGTACATAAAGGGTATTACCAAGTAAATAATATGAGAAAGAAATTATATTAGAAGATGAAAAACATCAAGAAGATGTATGTTCTATTAAGAAAATACTTAACATAATAGAAGAAAATCTTTCTGATATAAATTTATCTGTTTCAAGCCTAGCAGAGCTTTCAAATATTACACCATCTTATTTATCCAGATTTTTTAAAAAGGAAATGGGGAAAGGTGTTTTAGAATTTATACACGAGTCACGTATCATAAAGGCTAAAGAGATGATGGAGGCAGATATAAATATAAAGGCTAAAGAAGTTTCAGAGATAGTAGGGTTTTCTAATATAGCAACTTTTATAAGAGTG
>NZ_CAUWHO010000112.1:0-1825 GCF_963558545.1 uncultured Tyzzerella sp.
TATAATTTCATCTTTATTAAAAGGTGAATTTAAGAAAAATGCAAAATCTAGAGGAATTTCTGAAATAAATCCAAAAATTAATAATGTTAACATATATTTTTTTAAATTTTTAGTATATTGAAATCCTTCTACAATTAGAAAGCAAAATAATGGAAAAGCTAATGCAGTTAATGGATAAATATATTTAATACTAATACTTTGCAGATTTATTGAAAAATCTGAATATTTATAATAGTCTATATAAGTAGGTAAAAAAATTTTTATAAAATGTTCAGTTATCATAAGTGAAATAGCAATCACTTTAATATTAAAATTTGATAAAATTTTAAATCTTGCTAATTTTATATCCAATTTTTTGAAAAATTTTAAAATATTCATTAAACGATTTCCTCCTAATTAATTAAATAACTAGTATAGAAAAATTCTATACTAGTTAAAACTTTAGTTAATATAAACTTTATAAACCCCTGCTGTTGAAACTTTACATTCAACAGTATATGTTCCAGAATTGAAAGGAATGTCATCTAATATTTCATAGTCCCCTTTTTGAATAGCTTTTTCTCTACCTACTTGATTTCCGTGTTGATCTATAATTCTTACATATAGAATACCAGGATTATTTTTATTATTTACTACTTTTGGATTATCATTAAATAAATTGTTAGATCTTGTAACTGTAGTCCAATATTCAGAAAGTCTTACATCTTCATTAAAGTATATTCTTGATTGAATACTATAATTTTCTTTGTCTTCAACAACATTTTCTTGTGAGTTAGTTTGAGCAAAAATAGGTGTTGTTAAAACAGTAGTAGCAACTAAAGACATTAATAATACATTTTTAAACTTTTTCATAATTAAAACCTCCTAAGAAAAAATATTTTAAATTTATATAAATCTCATTTAGAGTATTTATATCTAACTGAATTACTTATCTTTCCAAGCATTAACATTATTCCATTACATAATAATGAAATAAAAATACAAGAAGAAAGATTTATTTTGTTAAATATTAGAGTTATACATAAAACAATTAAAACTATAGTTAAATTCCTTATTGTTCTTTTTTTATAAACTTTTATTTCTATCTCATCTAGTAGTTTGTTCTTATCTTCAATCGGTGCTAAATATAAAATTATACCACTAGATACAATAGATAAAATTATTATTAGTAAACTATTTTGCAATAAATTAAGTTTTAATATGTAACATACACTTATTAACATCAACACAGAAAATATATAGCAACCTAATTTTGTTCTTGCGTGGTATCCACCTGCATATACTCTTATAGGTATATATGTAAACATAAATAATATACTTTCAAATGTCTTATTAAATACTACACCTATAACTAATGTAGTTATTAAATTTAACGCTACAAATACTATTTGATTAAATCCATAACTATATATTTCTTCATCTTCTTTTTTAATTATGTTATTATTTATAAGGTTATTTATTAATCTTTTAGTTAAAACTTCCATAATTAAAATTTACGAAGTTTTTTAGCACTTTCTGGTACTTTATCTTGATGAACATAAAAACTACAAGTTGTATTTACACTAAAAAATGTAAATAACATTAACATATTTGCTAAACATATAAAAAATATTGGTTTAACCTTTTCTTTAATCATAATAACAACTCCTCTTATTTATTTATTGTTTACAATAAAATAATATCATAAATTTAAAAAATTTTTCATATAGTACCCTTAAATGTATGAGTTTGTACCCTTAAATGTAAAATTTTCTATTTTTAAATATATTAATTGGGTATTTTTTTAAAAATTTACATACAAAATAGCTATAACTTTAATTTATAT
>NZ_CAUWHO010000113.1:0-1709 GCF_963558545.1 uncultured Tyzzerella sp.
TATTGGCATAAAGTAATTTAAATTCTGTACTCCCTTTCGTGTTAATTTCCCCATTGCTGAACATACAATTTATTGTATTTCCAGTACCACTTTTAGACGCTTTAAGAGTTCCGTTTTGAATCGCTTGTACCGTCCAACTATATACATTGCTTCCCTCGGCAGTACAAGTAATTGTTTCGTCTATGTTAGTACCTGTTACTAAAAAGTTAGATACGCTTGCTTCTGGTGCTTTAAGGGTAACATTCCTGTCTTTATACCCACTAGTCCACATATTATAACCAATTACTCTAAAAGTAGTATCACCAGTATTTTCAATCTCTCCCACGTTAAAAGTAGCAGATATTGCACCTGTACCAGTTTTGCTCGATACTACTACATTATTTTGTATAGCTTCGACTTTCCAAGAAGTTGTATTTGTTGCTGTGGATGTACAAACAATAGGAGCAGCTACATTTAAATCACTTAGTTGAATGTTGCTAATGCTAGGTGTAGGAGCAGTTAGAGTTTGGACAGTTTCTTCCACTGTTGTTTCTGCGCTATTAGTTGCTGTAATTCTAAAAATAACATCTCCTACTGGTAGCTCACTAGGATTAAAGATTGCACTTGTAGGCGTTGTCCCTGTTCTGGTTGCTACAACTACATTATCTTTTATAGCTTGCAAAGTCCAAGATGTCGCATCCTTTAATGTAAAAGAAACGGTAATTGCCTGGTCTACAGATCTATTATCTAACCTAATATTAGATATGTCTGGTACAGCTACCGTATACTCTACATAAGGACGATATGCTCCCCCATTTATACCAAACATGTAGTAATAAGCTGGATACTCATTCGTTCCACCGTTAGCATATATTCTATAAAGATTTCTATTTTCGACTTCAAAGGTATTCCACCCAATATTAGCCAAACCTTTATCTACATTATTTATATTGATTCCTGTATTTTTTTTACCTGGTATAGACTGAATGTAAAAACTTAATTTAACATTGGTCGCAATAATAGGTAGATTCAAGCTTAGATTCAGACTCGTCCACCACCCTTGAGTAGTGTAATAATAAATTCTATAGGAACTACCTGTTTGCTCTTTTAAATCCTCATTAGAAGCATCATAAATTTCCTGTGTGAAATAAGCTTTTTTTGTGACTTGTGCCACGCTCCCACCCCCTTTCTTTAACGATTTCTTTCTGTCATTTTAGCATTTTTACATATATTCACAATGTCATTAAATTCTTTAATACTAGATGCATTAATAGATACATTGAATGTATTAGTTGTATTACCACCACTTCTATACGCTTTAGCTTCTTCTTTGTTTAATACAGTCTCACCTTGATGTAATTCTGCAATATATCCGTCATACGGTACATAAGCTAAACCATCTGCATGGCTACCATTTACATAAGCTACACTTTTATAGGATGCACTCTTTTTACTAGAGCCATTATCCCAAAATGTTATTTTATCTACTAGCCAATCAACTTTTTCAGTGACCCATGATGTTATATTATTCCAAACACCTTTTATTCCATCCCATAGTCCACTAAAAATATCTTTACCAAGTTCAATAAACTTTTTAGGCAAGTCTTTAAACCAATCTATTAAATCCGTAAAGCAATCCTTAACAGCTTCGACTATGTTGTCTATTGTGTCTGTAATAGAGTCCCACATAGAAGAAAAAATATTTCCTAGTGTATTTGCAACATTACCGC
>NZ_CAUWHO010000114.1:0-1705 GCF_963558545.1 uncultured Tyzzerella sp.
GAATAATAAAATTTATAAAGCAAAAGGAATAGAATATGATGAACTTGAGAGATAACTTTTATTTCGATATTTAAATTACACTAAATAAGATTTAGGCAGGAATAGTGATATTATCATATCACGTCAAACAGCTTGAAACCAAAGGTTTCAACGATATTACTTTTACAGAACAGTATTATTTTTATATTATAAAATAATATTTTAGTATTATCAAAAAGGAGGTATTTATGGCTAAAAATATAGTTAAGAAATCTATTGATTTTCCAAAAGAAACATTTGAAAAGCTAGAAAAACTAGCAATAAATAGAAATCAAAATATTTCAGAAGTTATAAGGCAACTTGTTAATAAAGGTTTAAATTTAGAAAGTAGCAGAGAAGATATAGATTTTATAGCAGATATAATAAGACAAGAATTAACTTCTATTTATAGACTAGAAGATATAAAAGAAATTTTAGATAAGCAAACAAATAGACTTGCTAAAATGTTAATGAAAATAGGGAAGATTAATACAGGGCAATTATTTCTACTCATAAATATGTTTTTAAAAATAATTGACGAGGCAGACGAAGATAAGTTTGATGAAATTTTAGAAAAGTCTATGAGAAATGGTGTAAAATATATGCAGAAAAAAGATTTTCAAATTAATGACTTTTTGCAAGATGTTGATAATTTGAAAAATATAGCAGATGAATTATAAAAATATAATAATACTATAAACATTGTATTATTAATAATTATTAGTTATAATAGTTTTAAAGCTAACAAATTTATTTTAGTTAGGAGGATAAATTATTATGATTAATATAGCTATTTGTGATGATGACAGTAATATTGTTGAAGAATTAAATAAAATTGTATTAGATTATGGAGTAAATAATAATTATAAATTTTATGTAAAAACTTATAATTGTGGTATAGATTTAGAAAAACATTTAATCAACAGTGATTTTGATATTATTTTTTTGGATATAGAATTAAATGATAGATTAGGAACGGATATAGGATATAATTTAAGAGAAAATACCAACAATTACAAGTCAAAAATTATATATGTATCTTCTCATACTCAATATGCTATATCAGCATATAAAACTATGCCAACAGATTTTATATGCAAACCTTTAAAAAAAGATGAAGTTGAAAAATCTATAAGTAATGTTTTGAAGATATTGGAAATTATAAATAAAACTTTTACATATACAAATAATGGAGTTGTAAATAAAATATTATTATCAGATATTCTATATTTTGAAAGTTTCAAAAATACAGTAAAAATATATACACTTAAAGGTAAAGAGTATATATTTTATTCAACATTAAAGGAGGTTATTAAAAAAGTTGATAGTAAAAATTTTATACAACAGCATAGGTGTTATTTAGTTAATATAGAGTATATTTCAACTATTGAAAAAAATTCTATTATTTTATGTAATAATAAAATCATACCTATTAGCAGGGATAAAATAAAGTTTTTAAAAGAAAGGATACTAAGCTATGAAAGGGAATTAAGATGAACAACTACTATATTTTATATTTAATATTTAATGCAATAAATGTATTTTGGGTTTATAAAAGTATACATACTCTTTTACATAAAAAAATAAAAAATACCCATATTGAAATAATTACATACATTTTATATTATCTAATTATATCAATGGCTTATATACTTTCTATTGAACCTAATGTAAGAATATCTTTAAA
>NZ_CAUWHO010000115.1:0-1675 GCF_963558545.1 uncultured Tyzzerella sp.
AATTAAAACGTATTTACCTAAAATGTTTTATAGCTATTAAATATAATTAAATATTATAAAAATATCAAAATATTTAGTAAAGAATAATTATAAATTAATTTGGATACTATATATTAAGTCATATTATATTAAGCTATATAGAGCTTAATATGTAAATAGTAAGTAATAATATTTTTAAGCTTTAAATTTGTTGTTAAATTTTAACAAAATAAATATATAAATTTTATATAGCATTGTTTTAATAAAAAATGTATTATAATCATACATTAGACATTAAAAGAATGCTGTTAAACAAAAGGAGGACTCTGTTTATGAAAAAAATTAAAGTTGTACAATATGGTTGTGGAAAAATGTCAAAATATATTCTTCGTTATTTATATGAAAAGGGAGCACAAATTGTAGGTGCAATTGATGTAAATCCAGACGTAGTGGGTATGGACGTTGGAGATTTTGCCGAACTTGGTGTAAAGACAGGTGTTACTATATCATCTGATGCAGATAAAGTGCTTGATGAATGTGATGCAGATGTTGCTATTGTTACATTATTTAGTTTTGTAAACGAAATTTATGAACATATGGAAAAATGTGTAAAAAGAGGAATAAATGTAATTACAACTTGTGAGGAAGCTATTTATCCTTGGACTACAGATGCTTGTCGAATTAACAAACTAGACCGATTAGCAAAAGAAAATTGTTGTACTATTACAGGTTCTGGTATGCAAGATATTTTTTGGATTAATATGGTTGCTATGGCTACTGCAGGTTGTCATAATATAACAAAAATAAAAGGTGCTTTTTCATATAATGTTGATGAATATGGGTTAGCTTTAGCTCAGGCACACGGTTGTGATTTGACGCCAGAACAGTTTGAAAAAGAAATTGCACATCCAGAAGTAGATATACCATCTTATGCGTGGAATTCAAGTGAGGCTATGGCTAGTAAACTTGGTTTAACGATTAAGTCTATTACACAAAAAAATGTTCCTTGTATAATAGATACTGACTTATATAGCGAAACATTAGGTAAAACTATAAAAGCTGGTAATTGTATAGGTATGTCTGCGGTTGTTACAATAGAAACATATCAGGGTATTATTATAGAAGAAGAAACAATTGGCAAAGTATATGGCCCAAATGATGGAGATATGTGTGACTGGATAATAGAAGGAGAACCTAGAACAGAATACCACGTTGTAAAGCCAGCTACAGTAGAGCATACTTGTGCAACGGTTGTAAATAGGATACCATCTTTATTAAAAGCTCCTGCTGGGTATGTAACTTGTGATAAACTTGAAACAGTTAAATATTTAACATATCCTCTTGGTGTAGATAATGATTAAAATATTATTATAGCGTATTAGATACATTATTTATTAAATAAATATTATATAAATATATAAAAAGAGAGCACCTATTTTAAATATAGTTGTTCTTTTTTTATATATTTAAATAATGTTATTTATATACATATAAACAAAATATATTTTTAAATACAAAATATCTAAAAAATAAAGAAAAATATTTTAGTTTTATTGTTAAATATATGAAAATAAATTACATTTATTAACATTAAAATTTTTAAAAAAATAAAATTTATAGGAATTATATTCTATTATTATACAATTTATTTAAAAATTCAAAGCTATCTATAAAAATATTGCTAATTAAAAAGTGG
>NZ_CAUWHO010000116.1:0-1637 GCF_963558545.1 uncultured Tyzzerella sp.
TTGCCCTCATTAGTATATAAATATTTATCATTTATATCTTTTATATTTATAAATTGCTGTGCTGTTTCCTTATCAAAATCTTCTTCATCTTTATATTTTTCATTAGTAGAATTGTTTATGTAAAGTATTAAAATACTTCCACCTATAATTACACTTATTAATATTGTTATTGGTATTATTAATGTTTCCATTTTTCCTCCTTAAAACAAAAAGGCAGAATAATTAAATATTCCACCTTTCTTATATATAGTTATTTACATTATAAATCTCTATATTATTCTTTTTTGCTCTTGAAACAGTATAAAACGTTCCCCCTTGCATAATTTTTTCTCTTAAATAGCATACACAATAATTGCTATTTTCTAAAAGTTCATCATTCCTTTCTAACATACAAGTTTTAGTATAATTTTCCGATATATAAATAATTTCATCTGCACTCTCTAATACTAGATTATATAAATCAATATCCATTTTATTCCATTTAAAACATTGATTTTTGCAAGGTAGTATTAAAATTAATTTTATATCTTTATATTTAACTTTTAATTCTATAATTGCTAATGCAACTATTGTATCAAATCCTCTTGCACCACCTACTTTAAAATACAATATCCCTTTTTCTTTTATTAATATTTCTATAATAATTTTTGTAACTTCATAAATTTTTGCATATTCATTTTTAGATATATCTCTATGTCCTGTAAAGCAACAAGTTAATTTTTTCATATTTTACCTCCAAAATATTTTTATAACAATTATACATACATTTTAACTAAATATCAACTATTAGAATATTATATTCTTATAGTTTATTTTTATTTTAAAGTTATTTTTATATACTTAACCTATAATTATTATTTATGAAAGGGTTTTTTTAGTGGATAATAAAAGCATAGGTAAAAAAATAAGAGAATATAGAAAAAAATCTAATTTGACTTTAGAAAAATTTGCAGAGTTATTAGAATTAAGTCCTACACATATAGGAAATATCGAACGTGGTAATAAAGTTCCAACATTACAAACTTTTATAAAAATTACAAACATATTAAATGTTTCATCTGATATTCTTCTTTCAGATAATTTGAATTCTAAAAAAGAAATTAAATTAATAGAAATATCAAATATTTTAGATGAATTGCCTAACAATGAAAAAGACAGAGTTTTAGACTTATTTTTTTCTATACTGGACAATTCAAAAAAATATATTTCTATAGATAAAGAATAATTTATATATTATTTATTCTTTATCTAGTTTTTAAATATAAAAAGAGAGAATTTATCTCTCTTTTTATATTATATATTTTAATACCCTGTTCTAGGTAATTTCCCATTAAATGTTGGAGTACTGCTTATTACTATTGTTGTAAATTTATCTTCGTGTTTTACTGTTTGCATATCATACCTACCACCAACAGTTAGAATATTAGTAAATTGTTCATTTTTCTTAACATTGCTATTTACTTTAGCATAAAGGAAAGGCTTTTCTACTTCTCTAAAGCCAACACCTACTTTTTCAAATTCGTATCTTATATCTGTAATACGTTCTCCTTGTTGTAGTCCTTTTGTTAAGTCAATTTCATAAACTCTATCTGTAAATAAGTTATCTTGAAGAATTTTAAATTGACTATTTTTATTAG
>NZ_CAUWHO010000117.1:0-1626 GCF_963558545.1 uncultured Tyzzerella sp.
TAAAATATATAAATTTACTATATTAATACAAAAACAAAGGTAATATAATATTATTTATTCTTATTTTTGTTAAAAAATATTTTAAGTGTAACCTATGTTTAACACTTTAACAAATAAAAATGTTATTAAAAATAATCTACACTACGAGATACATCAAAAAATCTGAACATTTTAATTATACTGTATTTATCTTTATTCTTTAAAATTACTTGATACTTTATTGATGACTTTACTTCCTTCCCGTAAGTGATAGAAAATCCCCCATTAACTCTTTTCTATTTTTAATTGTCTTATCCTAGAATATTTTATAGCAATTATGTATTTAAGTTCGTTAATTTTCATTTCTTCTATGTAATACATAATTTTTATAGGTATATCTTTAGATTTTATTGTAATTCCTTTATCTAATTTGTCTAGTTTACAATTATATCTAGTGATAAACTTTGTTAGTTGTTTTATAGTAAATCACAATTTTTCACTAATTTCCCTTTTGCTTAATCCTTGTTTTCTTAATTATAAAATCTCATTTTCATAATAACTTATATGTTCATAACTTCTTGGCACAATAAAACCTCCTATCATAGTTTAATTCTACCATAGTAGGTATCTTTTCTCTATTGTCCATTTTTACGGGCTTGTTCAAAATTAATAACATTTTTATTATATTTTGTAAGATGATATAATAATATCTTCATTATCATCTACTGCAAATAACATTCCTAATATTTCATTAAAATATGATATAGGTACATATGCTTTTCCATTTTTTATTTCTGGTGCAAACTCTAGCTGTCTTATTATTTTATTATTTTTATCAGAATATCTATTTTCGCCTATAACAAGATATGATAAAAACTTCCCATCTTTTAGTATAGTTATAGAATTTTTGCTAGATTCCCAATTCATAATATATCCAAAATAATCTAAAGATTCTCTCAATGGAACCATTTTAACATTATATTGAGATTTTTTATAATAATTTTGTTTATCTATCTTATAATTTTTCAAGTTTTTATAAGGAACTTCAAATATTATATTACCTTTTTGTGAAAATGTAAGGCTACCAGCACCAAATACAACGTATACATTTTTATTTTTAATATAAAATGGTGTATTTTCTGTAACCTTTTTATATGTGATGCCCATACTAGACGCTTTATTAGATACAACTTTATTAGTATAATTTAATCCATTTGCATTAAAATAACTATTTATTGTAACATACTTATTATTTTTTGTATCAATATTAACACTATAAGGAGAAACTTCATTATTGTATAAACTTTTAAAATAAATTATAATAGATAATATATTACCATCTTTTATAGTATCATAAGATATTTCTATTTTACTTGTTATCTTTTTAGAATAACTAGTGATTTTACTTTTTATTATGCCCTCTATTTTTTTATTAACATTATTTTGAAATGAAATATTAGTTAATCCAGATATATTTGGGTATTCTCCAAATATATTAATATTATTACTACTATTTATAGTTTTTAATGTAACATTTACACTATTGGCAAAAACCTCAAATTTAAATGAAAAAATTAAAATGAAGCTTAAAAATATGTTTAATATCTTTTTCATTTACATACCCCTTTTGTTATTATACTTATTTTT
>NZ_CAUWHO010000118.1:0-1598 GCF_963558545.1 uncultured Tyzzerella sp.
TCTGCTAAAGGCTCTTTTGTAATGCTATCCATTTTCTTAATACCCAGTCCTGCATTTTTTCTATTTTCAAAAGTTACTGTAACAGAAGAAGTATCATCTTTATTAAGCCATACTGTTTGAGCTTGTTCTACCATAACATAGCCTGTTGGTGCTTTAGTTTCTTCAATAATGTAGCCACCAGCTTTAAGTCCTGTAACAACTGCAACACCATTATGATTAGTAATTACATTTGCAATAGTTGTTCCGTGTGTACCACTAGAATTTCCATCTGATATAATACTAATTGAAAAATGAGCTCCAGCTAAAGGTTCTCCTGTATCTGCGTCTACCTTTTTAATTACAATAGAATTTTTAGCTACATTTTCAACTGTTATTTCTTTGCTTTCGCCAGCATTTAAGAAAAATTCATAAGTACCTGTACCTTGTATTTCATATCCTTGTGGAGCTTGTGTTTCTTGAAGTTTATACCAACCTTGTTGTAGTGTTCCTGTTGGTATTTCAATTTTACCACGTTCATCTGTAATATAATCTCCGATTTTTTTAACTGCTCCATTTTGAGTAGTTGCATAAAAAAGGCTAAATTTAGCACCTTTTAAAGGCTCTTTTCCAACACTTCCTATTTTGTTAATAGTTAAATTTGGTTTTTTAGCATTTTCAAATATTACTTCAACTGTATTTGCACCTGTTTGATTTGGCTTTAAAAATACAAATTTTGTATTATCTTCTGATAATAAATAACCTTTTGGTGCTTGTATTTCTTTAATACAATACCAACCATAAGCTAAATTATCTAAAACAATTTCACCATTATCATCTGTAAAATATTCGCCAACTTTTTCAACTAATCCTTGAGTTGTATTGTTTTCTGCACGCCATATTTCAAATTTAGCACCTTTTAATAAGTCTTTTGTATCTATATCTCTTTTAATAATTTTAACACTAGGTTTTTTACTATTTTTTATAGTTATTTCATTTATTTTGTCATTTTCAATAACTATTGTTCTTTCTGTTTTATCTAAAATATAGCCATTAGGTGCTTGTATTTCAATTAAAATATAAGTACCACTTACAATATCATCAATAGTAGCTATCCCATCTTCTGTTGGTTCTGTAAAGTATTCTGCACCACCTGTTGTATGTTTAAGCTTAAATCCTGCTCCGTCTAGCAAATCTCCTGTTTCGCTATCTATTTTTGTTATTCTAAGGCTTGTTTTAGGTTGATTTTCATATGTTATAGTTGTTTCTTCTCCCCATTTTAAAATAGCAACTTTTGTTTCATTAGATAAAATGTAACCATTAGGAGCTTTAACTTCTTTTATTTCATAGCTACCTTGTTTTAAGTTATCAATAGTAATTGTGCCATCTGCACCTGTTGTAAATTCTTGCTCATAATTAAAAAGTGGGTTAGATATTTTTAATATTGCACCTTGTAAAGGTTGCCCTGTAACTGCGTCTATCTTTTTAATTTTTAGTTTTCCATAAGGGTTATTTTCAAATCTAACTTGTGGATATAGTGTTGCATTTGTTTGATTTTCTACTTGTACTGTTTGAGAATTTTGCCCTAAAGCTAAATCAAAGTTAGGGGGTGGGGTAATTTC
>NZ_CAUWHO010000119.1:0-1522 GCF_963558545.1 uncultured Tyzzerella sp.
TTATCTCTCAAGTTCATCATATTCTATTCCTTTTGCTTTATAAATTTTATTATTCATTTCCTTTACTTTTTCAACTAAATCTTGATTAAAGTCTTTATTTTTAGGTGTTTGCAAATAGCATTTATAACCTAATTCTTTATACTTTTTGCCAAACTCTTGTGCTTTTTCTTGCCCATAATTTTCTTTTTTACCTACATCGTTATCAAAACAAAATATTATATTTTCTATGTTGTTATGGTGTTCTAAATATGTATCTATTGCCATATCAAATAATCCACCACAAGATAATCTACTATCTTTTTTCCAGTCAATTTTATTTTCTATCTTAAAAATTGTCATATGGCTCATTAAATCTATGGGACTTTCAAATACATATAAATTTTGGCTTGTTCCATTAAAATTAAAACCATACTGTTTATCAGAGCTTTCTATATCTTTTCTAAAATTACTTTTTAAAGACATTCCCCTTAAACTACAATATTTAGCTATATTATTTTCATCATAGCCAACAAAAGCACAGTTATAAAATATACCTTTTTTATTTTCTTCTTTAGATTGATATATTTTATCTTCATTTATAAATAAATGTACTATTTCTTTATCTAGCTTTCTTGTTTGTACTAAATAATCTATTACCCTGTTAAAATTTTCAGCTTTTGGTGGTAACTTAAAAGACTTTTTTTCCTTTTCTTTATGTAAATAAAAAGAGCCTATGTTATTTTCATAAGCTCTAATTCCTAAAATACTTTCTACTGCTTGTTTAAAATCTAGCCCTAAATATTCTTTTGCAAAATCTAAAATATTGCCTTTTTTATTTGTTGTAAAATGATAAAATCCTTTGCCATTTTTAAATATAAATAATCCACCCATTTTTTCTACTTTAAAAGTTCTACTATCACTATTTTTTAACCTAAAACCATTTCTAATAGCATAATCAACTAAACTTGTTTCAAAAATTTGCCTCATTTGTTCTTCTGTAAAAGGATACTTATTTATATTCATTGTATTTCCTCCCACATTTCTTCTTCATAAATTTCTTCATTTTGAGTATATTCATTTTCCTTTGTATTTTCATTTGAAATAATTTCAAAACTATCTTCTTTTACATTTAAACTTAAAGTACTACCATTTTGCCAAATAACTTTAACTTGCCCTATATCATCAACCCTTTCAACTGCTCCCAATAAGCCACTTGGCAAGTTTTCTCCTTGCATATTTTCTAGTTTAATTAACATACCTTTTTTGAAAGTTTCTTTAATTTCTGCTACTGACATATTTTTAAAATCATAAAAGTTAGTAGTTTCTTCAATAACATTATCATCTTCCTTAACTTCAGTAATTATCCCATTTTCTACATTATAGTCTAGTTCTATTTTTCTTTTATAAAGATAGCTAAGTCTTTCTTCTTGTTCAAAAGGCTTATTTACTTCTTCTTTAGCTTGAATTAATTTTTGCTCACTTTCTTTAAGTCTTTCTTCATATAATTCTAGTTCTTTTACTATATCATCTGCTAAATTTTCAA
>NZ_CAUWHO010000120.1:0-1508 GCF_963558545.1 uncultured Tyzzerella sp.
TTATTAGCAAGATTAGGGTTTATAGTTAATAATCGTTCTGTGACATCTTTATGTATAATTATTTCTAATAAGAACGTTTTTGTCTACACCAATATCTGAAAATGCTTTTAAATATATATTTACATTTCCTCTTTCATCTACCACTATTTTATCTATTATTTTTTTAAGGCTAGCATTTGTTAAGTTATCCATATTTAAAATATTTTCTAAATCTTTAAATGTATTATATATTGTTTCTTCTAGCCTGTCCCCTTTTGATAAATTATTTTTTATAAGTTCAAGCTCTTTTTTATTTTTTTCTATATCTTGATTTAATTCTTTAACTTTTTTATTAAGCTCATCTCTTGTTATTAAATCATCTGTATACATTTCCATATACTTTTCTTTTGTTTTTTGTAATTTACTTAATTTTTTTTCTATTTCCTTTTCTATATTAATATTATCTTCCTTATTTTTATATATTTTGTTAAATTCTTTTACTATCCTTTCTACTGTATCTTTTTTACTTTCTAATATACTTTTAAAATATCCTTTTATAGCATCTGTAAGCTCTTTTTCATCTATTTTACTAAAGTTTGGGCAACTGTCTTTCCCTTTTGCATTTCTTCCACTACATACCCATTTTATATAAGTATTTCTATAAACTCTCTCAAGTCGCCTAAAACTATAACCACAACAACTGCAACGTATAAGTGTACTAAATAAATGTTTATTACTTTCTCGTTGTTTATTTAAATTAAAGTCTATGTTTCTCTTTTTAAGTATAGCTTGTACTTTTTCAAAATCTTCATTACTTATAATAGCTAACTCTGGCTTTTCTATTATATACCAATCTTGACTATCTTTTTTCTTTCTAACTCCTGTTAAAAAGTCTTCTACTTCTTCTTTACCATTTACAATTTTACCTGTATATATTGAGTTTGTTAAAATTCTTGATATTGCATTTTGACTCCAATTACAATTCCTTTTTGTTCTATATCCTTCATTATTTAATATTTGTGCTATTTTATTTGCACCATTACCTTCATTTAAATATAAATTAAATATTTTCTTGACTACTTCTGCTTCTTTTTCATTTATTGTAAGATTAAAATAATCCCCTTTTATTTTGTCATATCCATATACAAAGTTAGGTACACGGCCTTTTTCTGCGTTTATCTTTTTACCAAACTTTACCCTTTTTGATGTGTTTGCACTTTCTTCTTGTGCTAATGCCCCAAAAATAGTAAGCACAAATTCAGAATTACCTAAAACAGTTTGATTTGATGTTAAAAATATTGTTTCTATCCCTAAAGCCTTTAATTGCCTTATACTCTGTAAAAAATCTACTGTGTTTCTTGCAAACCTAGATATATCTTTAACTATTACTATGTTGAATAAGCCTTTTTTAGCATCTTCCATCAACTTCTGAAAACTTTCTCGTTTTTTTATTTTAGTCCCACTTATACCTTCGTCTGTAGTTGTCAATATATAACCTAAAAAAATTATTATTATTTTTTAAATTTCCA